>NZ_JAGGQR010000087.1:0-5260 GCF_018613205.1 Bacillus sp. ISL-46 | reverse complement strand
CTTTTAGATTAGCAAATACAAACTGTTGTATTTCCATATACATTTCCCACTTATCCACCTTTTCTGTACCCTCCATTGATGTATGAATAAAGTTCATAAACATCTTACAATGGAGGAGCCCTGTGTTTTACTGGTATATTTGGGTAAATAAGTGTTTCTTCTTATCTAGCGAAAACTGTCTACTTTAGTTTAGCAGTCACAACAAGACTGGCTTAAAGAAAAATATCCTGAATTCGAAGTTGGAGAAAGTACAGTAAGAAGCTATGTAAGGTGTCTTCGAGAGGATTATCAAATCCCAAAAGAATCAAGCACTAGGGATTATCAGGCAGTACCTGACCCTCCAATGGGTGAACAAATCCAAGCAGACTTTGGATTTAAAACGGTAAGGAATCAATTTGGTAAACCAGTAAAATTAGTTTTTATTGTATTTGTGTTAGCCCATTCTAGATACAAATACGTTGAATATCAAAATCGGCCTTTCACAACAAAGGATGTAATTTCGGCTCATAGGAATGCATTTAAGGAGTTTGGGGGTGTTTCAAAAGAGATTTTGTATGATCAGGATCGACTAATTGTTGTATCTGAGAATGAGGGGGATATTTTACTCACTGAAGAATTTCAACAATTTGTAAATGAAGTTAAATTTGAAGTTAAACTCTGCAGAAAGGCTGATCCAGAGAGTAAAGGAAAAGTAGAAAATGCGGTTAAGTTTATCAAGAATAACTTCATTAATAATAGAATTTTTTATAACATTGATTCCTGGAACGAGCAGTCTCAGAAATGGTTAAAAAGAACAGGTAATGGCAAAATTCATAACGGCACAAAAAGAAGACCCGCCGATGTGTTTCTCCTCGAAAAGCAACATATGCGACAGGTCAACTCTGTAAATGATATTCACAAAACTAGTATAGCAAGAAGTGTCCGAAAGGACAATACAATCCTGTATCTCTCGAACAGATACTCTGTTCCGTTAGGAACATTTCAAAAGTATCCAGAAGTACAATATTATGTGACCGATGATAATAAGATAGTAATCTACGTCCAGGATTCAGGGGAAATACTCGCAACACATTACATTAACCCTGATAAAGGAAAACTCATTCAAAATACTTCCCATAAAAGGGATAGATCAAAAGGAATAAAGGAGCTTATCGAAGTCACTAGTGAGCATTTTACAAATAAATCACAAGCTACCGATTACCTAAATGAGTTACGGAATAGGTATCCACGTTATATTCGGGACCAGCTAAGCTTAATAAAAAAGTGTATCGAACTTAGTACATTAGAATTAATAGATGATGCGTTATCACTCTGTTTGGAGAGGCAACTGTTTAGTGCGAATGACTTTCATGATGTAGTAGCCCTCTTTAAACGACAACGACAAGTGAACAGTGTAAACGTCAGCGATCAACAGGCTGATAAAGATCATAACGACATCGCTGAGTTAACACTAACAAATACTGAGGCAAATCAGCGTCCATTAGAACATTATTACACAATCATGGAGAGCACAAAATGAAGCAAATAAAAAATCTTCAAGACTCACTGATTTCACTTCGGTTGATGGAAACATCAAAGAAGCTTCCTACTCTTCTGGAAGAAGCTGAAAAGGAGCAGCTTAGTTATATAGCTTTTCTGAACAATATAGTAGAATACGAACGAAAAATGAGAGATGAGAAAAACATGGAAAAACGCTTGAAACTCGCAGCATTTCCATGTATGACTCCGTTGGAGCAATTTAATTTAGACGAACAAGAATCCTTAAGCTTAAAGCAGTTTAACCAATTAAAAGATTTAGCATGGATTGAACAATTATATAATCTTATTCTATTGGGACCGCCAGGTGTGGGGAAAACACACATGGCGGTTGGATTAGGATTAGAAGCCATAAAACGAGGTTACAGGGTCTCTTTTATAACGATGGGAGATTTGGTTCATACCTTGAAAACCATGGATATAACGAGGAAGTCCCAAACAAGGATTAAAAGAATAAAAGAATCACAATTAGTAATTATTGATGATTTGATGTACGCAGCGATGGATCCAAGGGAGGCCAATTTATTTTTCCAACTGATTAATGACTTGTACAACAACTCATCGATTATATTAACTTCTAACCGTTCCCCAAAAGAATGGACCGAGCTCTTGGGTGACGTAGGTGTTGCGACAGCTATCTTGGATCGTCTTATACACCGAGCAGAAATCGTTCACTTTAACGATTCAAGTTATAGAATGAAACATCGTGAAACAATTTTTAAAGCAGAAAGTGTTCAAAATTAATAAGCAGAAGTGTTCAAAAGTACTTGACGCTTACAACTATCTGTTCAAAGTAATATAAATTCTACAAAAACGACTCAATTAAATCAGAAATATAAAGATCATCGCACCAGAACGTTCTGAAGATATTTATTTAAAGGTCTTAGCTGGAGGTAGAGATCGTTGACCCATCGGTTTGAAGTATTACAAGATAAATGCCGTACTCTGCGTCTCGCTGAGACGGCCAAAGAAATACCTAACTTACTTCGTGAGGCAGAATCTAAAAATTGGACGTATCACGAATTTATCTATGAAATCTTAAGCTATGAAATGAGTTGTAGAGAGAAAAAGAATAATGAAAGGTTGATGAAATGGGCTGAGTTTCCTGAGAAAATGACGTTCGAAAACTATGATTTAAAAGAGCAGTCAGCCATCGGAGAAAAACAATTAAACGTGTTAAAGGAGTTGAACTGGATTGAGGAATATTTCAGATTAATTATGATGGGCCCAACAGGTGCAGGAAAAACGCATTTATCCATAGCACTAGGAATTCATGCCGTGGAGAGAGGATACCAAGTATCCTTCATCTCCATGAGCCAGCTGATGTATGTCTTAAAAACAAGAGAATTCATAAGCAAGTCAAAAACACGGTATAAAAGGATAATAAGCTCAGATTTAATTATCATTGATGACGTTATGTATATGACTTATGAGGCACAGGCAGCAAATCTATTTTTCCAGTTTATCTATGACTTATACGACAAAGCTGCAATCATACTAACCTCAAATAAGGGACCAAGTGAGTGGGGAAAGTTTCTTGGAGACCCCACTCTGACAACAGCTATTTTAGACCGGCTTTTACATCGGAGTGAGATTCTAACATTTGATAAGGAAGCTGATAGCATTCGAATGAAATATAGAAAAGCTTTATTTGATTATCAAACTGTTGAATCTTAATTGTGAAAAGCTGTTTAAAATTAATTGTGGAAAATTGTTTAATTCTACTTGACGGTTACATAATCAAGTAACAGGTAGTATTAAACAGGTATAGCTAATTAATCCAGTCTCCAAAAAACAGGTGAATCCACTGTCGGTGCAACCGCTACGTTGATAGTGAAACTTGATGATGATCTATTTGTTGTCCATGCGTTTGTATTCCACGATGCGTTTACCAGTATACGTGGGGGATTTTCTTCGTTTATAAATTGCACCACTGATGTTGCACCGGCTTGCATGGTTGTCGAACCTGACGGTTGATTTCTTGTTGCAGTGTAGGTAGTTGCGGCAGTCACAGCAACAGCACCGCCAACTAAAGAAAAATCCTGACGTCCAAATATGTTATTTTGAGATAAGGAATCTATTCGGATTGCAAACTGTTTACCGATCACAATCGTATCATTATTCATGATTGAATTACCATCTAAGATATTATTATTTCCTTTATAAAACCAAATATCATAGTAATTATTCCTAAAAGAACAATCTCGTATTCGGTTCATTGTATTTGATGTTGATGGATAATCGTTGTAAAATCCTGCACTGTTTTTGGCGGTATCCTGGAGCCCATTCCGTTCAAACCAGCAACTATCGTACGTATTTCTTTGTCCTTTAGATTTTATCCCATGACAAGTACCGCCATTTTCGTTGTTTTCAAATAAACAACGAAGGAAAGTATTATCGTTTGGATTGTAGTGGGTGGACTCTATAAGGATGTTATCCAAAAACATACCGTGATTTCCGTTTTTTCTACATACCACACGAATAAAAATGTTGTTTTGGACATTTCCTACTGCGTAAATTCCATTATTTTTGCAATATCTAATATGGATATTTTCAAACAAACTGAATTGCTGTGTTTGGTAGTTATCTCCTGCACTAAAATTCATTCCATATCTACCGCAATATTGAATAAATATATCCCTGAAAGTACATTCCCAAAAGCCCGATAATTTTGTTACTGTTCCGACACCTCTTGGAAAATAAATACCGTCATTCGTTGGATCATTTACATTTCCATAAATAGTAAAATCTTTTAATACTAGTGTTGCCATCAAAGAATTACCATCGCCGTAGGTAATAACAGCGCCAGTAGAATAAGGTTTTATGATAGTCACTTCTTTCCCCGCACCTACCACACTAACCGCCCGTTTAACGGTGAAATTTGCTTTTGTAGTTCCTCCTGGCAACCTTACTGTACCACCACCCATACTACTTACATAATCAATGGCCGTTTGAATTGCTGATGAATCATTCGTTACTCCATCAAACTTAGCTCCGAATCTGGAATCAGTCACGTCTACAGAAATATTCTCAAGCTGTGCTTTTGTCGCTTTATCCGCCAACTGTGTCGAAAAAACATCTATTTTTTCTGAGATGTTATTCCCATCCTTATCTAGAACCATCCTTGCATCTGTTTTAAGTAAATTCAAGTTCTCACCTTCCTTTTTGATCGTATACCCAAAAAAGAAAGCTAGAATCCAAAGTAATAAGTTTACTAAGAAGTTCCTTCGAATCAAAATGATCACCTCTCATTAAGAATACTTCAATACTAGCTTCCAGAAAAGAAAAAATATTACCTATGTGAAAAACGGTGTTAAAATCCCCAATATAAACGGTTAAAAATTCCCCGAAAATAACGGATAATTGTCTCGATACATCAAAATTTTTTTGAGTGGAGAGACAGCATGTTAAAGGATGGGGAATTTTTTATGATCAGAGAGTTACATCAGAAAGGATGGACTCAAACTGCAATTTCAGAAGAAACAGGGTTTGGTAGAAAGACTATTAGGAAGTACATAAACCAGAATCAACTTCCTAAAAGAAAGGGGGATAAAAAAAGTAAAGGAAGCAAATTAGATGACTATAAAGAGTATTTGTTAAAGAGACTTAAAGAAGGAACCACAAATTGTGTAGTTTTGTTAGAGGAGATACAGGAACGGGCTATGATGGCCAAATGACAATACTAAGGGAGTTTATTAGTCCTTTTCGTGAAAAACCTAATAAG
>NZ_JAGGQR010000086.1:0-33680 GCF_018613205.1 Bacillus sp. ISL-46 | reverse complement strand
ACACCAAATTTCTCAATTTCTTTTACCCCTTTCTTTTTTGTTGTTCCACTTTGTATACCATGCTTCCTAGCCAACAAGACATATCCCAATTTTCCCTCTTGATACTCTCTTACTATCATTAATTTAAATTGTTCGCTGTATTTAGCCATAAAAATACACCCCAAAAGTTAGATTTTACTCTAACTTTTGGGGTGCAGTACATAAATGGACATCCTCTTCTTATGTTTATCATCAGCAGGGACTTTATTTTATTTGCGAAAAAGGACCTTTTATTTGCGAATACATCTATTTTATTTGCGAAAAGTCCTAGTTTATTTGCGAAAAACCCGGTTTTATTTGCGAATCAAAAAAATTAGCGAATGTCCCTATTTAATTTCGAAGAGGAATATTTATTTCTTTAAAATCCTCAGCTATATCTGTATTCGGAAAAACCTCCTTTGCCTCATCCACCAATTCCCGCCAAGCATTTCGATCATAACGGGAGCTTATATGGGTTAGACACAGTTGCTTGCAACCGGCCCTCTTAGCAACTTCTGCTGCCTGATGTGTGGTTGAATGAAAATAGTCGTGGGCAAGTTTTTCTTCATCCGCTGAAAAAGTCGCTTCATGCACCAAAAGATCTGCATTTTCAGCCAATGAAATCGCATTTTCGCAGTACCGTGTGTCCCCTAGAATCGTGACAATTCTCCCCTTCTGTTCAGGACCTAGAAACTTACTCGGATCAATTGTCCTGCCGTCTTCAAGGGTAACTGTTTCACCATTTTTAATTTTTCTAAAAATTGGCCCTGGCTGTACCCCCGCTTCTTTTAATTTATCAGCAAGTAATGTTCCAGGCCGATTCTTTTCAACAATTCGATACCCATATGAAGGGATGCCATGATCTAACCTGAGGGCTTCCACTGTAAACTGCTCATCTTCAAAAAGAATCCCCTCGTCAATTTCAATAACAGTTAGCGGGTATTTCAAATAGGTCTGGCTTAATGAAAGACTGACATGAATATAGTCCTTAATCCCTTTTGGTCCATAAACCGTTACCTCGGATTCTCCGCCTTGAAAAGAGCGGCTTGATAATAATCCAGGCAGACCATAGATATGATCACCATGAAGGTGAGTAATAAAGATTTTTTCAATTCTACGAGGTTTTAACGATGTATGTAAAATTTGATGCTGGGTCGCCTCACCGGCATCAAATAACCAAACCGCCCCCCGCTCTTCTAACAATTTCAGTGCAATTGACGTCACATTGCGGAGTTTTGCCGGCATCCCCGCCCCTGTTCCTAGGAAAAATATGTCCACTAATAATAGCTCCTCTCAATCCGTTCCTTTTATCCAATATTGTTAATATAGCACAAAAAGAAATCAATTTCCCCTAGGGGACCTTTAATTAATAAGTGAATAGCACGGACTATTATGTGAAAAATAATTGAGACTTTAATGTTTTATTTTTGCGAAGTCTAACGGAATGCTATAAAATCAAGAAATGTGATATTTGTTGATTTTACAATTTACATAAATAGAAAAGAGGTCTTTACTTTGACGCAAACTGGAAACGTGACATCATTAATTATGATTTTTGGTGCGACTGGTGATTTAGCAAAACGGAAGTTGTTCCCTTCCCTTTACCGGTTATTTGAGAAAGGCAAATTAAATAAATTTGCGGTTATTGGGGTGGCCAGAAGATCCCTTACTAACGATGAGTTTCAACATTCCGTTAAAGACTCCGTATTATCTGCATTAGGAAACAAAGACAAGATTGATGAATTTATCTCCCATTTTTACTATCAATCACATGATGTCGCTGATTCCAATTCATATGCAATATTAAAAAATTTAGCAGATGAGATTGATGGAAATTATCAATTAGAAGGGAATCGCATTTTTTATCTCGCCATGGCCCCTGAATTTTTCGGAACCATCGCCTTGCATTTAAAATCAGATAAACTGACGGACGTAAAAGGCTACAAACGACTTGTGATTGAAAAGCCATTCGGACATGACTTAGCATCTGCAATCGAGCTTAATAAACAAATCAGAAGTGCGTTTAAGGAAAAAGAAGTTTATCGTATCGACCACTATTTAGGCAAAGAAATGGTCCGGAACATCGAAGTAATACGTTTCGCCAATGCTATTTTTGAACCGCTTTGGAATAACCGCTATATCTCGAATATTCAAATCACCTCAAGTGAAATACTCGGTGTCGAAGAGCGCGGCCGTTATTATGAAACAAGCGGGGCCCTTAGAGATATGCTTCAAAACCATATGATGCAAATGGTAGCCTTGCTTGCGATGGAACCACCTATTAACCTTACAACCGACGAAATCCGTTCCGAAAAGGTTCGTGTATTTCGAGCACTTCGAACCGTTGAGGGGGAACAAGTAAATAATTATTTTGTTCGCGGACAATACGGTGAGGGCACGGTTGAGGATGTCCAGGTTCCTGCCTATCGTGATGAACCGATGGTGGACAAAGAATCGAATACAGAAACCTTTGTCGCAGGGAAAATTATGATCGATAATTTCCGCTGGGCTGGTGTTCCTTTTTACATCCGTACTGGGAAAAGAATGTCGACAAAATCAACAAAAATTGTCGTTCAATTTAAAGATATTCCAATGAATTTATATTACCAAACTGACAAAATGTTAAATCCGAACCTTCTTGTGATTCATATTCAACCAGAGGAGGGAATTACCCTCCACCTAAACGCCAAGAAAGCGGGCGGACATTTGGATGCGCAAGAAGTAAAACTTAGCTTCGCCAATACAGGCATCCATGCGATGAACACTCCTGAAGGCTATGAAAAACTTCTTTTGGATTGTATGCGAGGGGATGCTACAAATTTCACGCATTGGGATGAAGTCGCCTATTCCTGGAGCTTTGTTGATAAAATTTCGGCGGTTTGGGAAAACACGAAGGCTGTTAACTTCCCCAATTATCAGTCAGGGACAATGGGTCCCAAAGAGGTGGATGAACTCTTAGAAAAAGACGGCTACTTCTGGTGGCCTGTAACAGATCTAGGCGTTGATATTTGTAAATAAGAAAAGTGAAAGTGCCCGTTCAGCGACGTATGGACTGGAGCCCTCCGAACGAGATAAAGGAAACACGGAGAGCGATAGCGATTCGATGTTGACTTATCGTAAGGAGGAGGGCGAAGTACACTAGTCGCTGGGCACTGGAGCTGGACAGTAATCGAAGTTCAAAGAAATAAATTCTAATATTATTCAAAAAAGCACCACTTTGTTATAACAGCAAAGTGGTGCTTTTTAGTCTAGATCATTATTTTTATTAGGAAAGGTCCGCAGAAAATCTTTATTAAAGCTCGTTTCAGTCCCGATATTGTGAGAACCATCCATTTGGTGCGACCCCGCATTTTCAATGATACTTTTCCCGTACTTTTCACGAAGACTAGATAAGGTATTTAGTAACGGCTCTTTTTTCGCATCCTTTTCATAGGAAAATAAATCTAACTGTTTATAGGCATGATCATGATCCACTAAATCATTGCCTGTGATCCCTAACAATCGAATAGCATCTCCATTCCAAGCTTTTAGAAAAATCTGCTGCGCAAAGGAAGAAATGTCATCTTTATGACTGATGGGGTTGGGAAGCTTTTTACTTCTGGTAATTGTCTTTCGATCCTTATAGCGAATTGTAATTCCAAGAGTTCCGGCAAGGACATTCTTTCTCTTCAGCCTGATAGAGACCGTTTCCGCTAATGATGTTAACACACGAAAAAGTTCATGCTGATTACTAACATCCTTAGGCAGTGTCGTTGAATTGCCGATACTCTTAAATTCTTCAATCGATTCCGGGTCAACAGGACGATGATCAATCCCATTGGCTCTTTCTTTTAATCGAAGGCCATTAATGCCTAGAAGCGTTTTAAGTTGAATCTCATTGCCTTTTGCTAATTCACCAATGGTGTGAATCCCAATTGTCTGTAACTTTTCCGCTGTCTTCTTTCCGACACCATGCATTTCGTTCGTGTTCAAGGGCCAAAGAACGTTTGGTATATCACGCTTACGAAGAATCGTAATCCCCATTGGCTTTTTCATATCTGAAGCCGTTTTTGCTAAAAATTTATTTGGAGCTATACCTATGCTGCAAGGTATATCTAGTTGTTCCAGAATCCTTTTTTGAATGCTTTCAGCGATTTCTATCGGGCTACCGTATTCAAAGCTTTCCGTTATATCTAAGTATCCCTCGTCAATCGAAACGGGCTCTACAAGCTCTGTATAGTGCCTGAGAATTTCAAACATACCAATGGAAACGGCCCGATAACGCTCAAAATTAGGTTTCATGACGATTAACTGCGGACAAAGTTTTCTCGCTTCCCAAAGCGGCATCGTCGTTTTCACACCAAATTTTCTTGCATCGTAATTGCAGGTAACAATGATCCCTCTGCGCTCCTCGACATTTCCAGCAATTGCGAGCGGTTTACCCTTCAGCTTGGGATCGTAGGCCATTTCAACCGACGCATAAAAGCTATTCATATCAACATGTAAAATGACTTTTCCGTTTTTCGGATACATTTCCTTCATGCTGGCACTTCCTTACCACATTTTCTTCCCTAATTATATCAAAAAGGAGAACCATCAGTTAGGTTCTCCTTACAACTCATTATTGATTTGCCACTTCATCGATAATCGCAAGTGTCATTTCTGCAAGCTTATATAATTCTTCAACCGGCATGCGTTCGTTTGTGGTATGGATTTCTTCATAGCCGACAGCAAGATTGACCGTTGGAATATTAAACCCAGCAAAAACGTTGGCATCACTGCCTCCACCGCTATGCTGCAGTTCACAACTACGGCCAATTTTAGCCGCTGCCTTGCGTGCAACTTCTACAACATGATCGCCTTCGCCAAATTTAAAGCCTGGATACATGATTTCCACATCTACCTCTGCTCTGCCGCCCATTTGTGCCGCAACTGTTTCAAATGCATCCTTCATTTTACTTACCTGAGCCTGCATTTTTTCAGGGATAAGCGAACGTGCCTCTGCTAAAATATCAACACGGTCACAAACGATGTTAGTTGCCTGACCGCCTTCAAACCGGCCAATGTTTGCTGTTGTTTCGTGATCTATTCTTCCTAATGGCATCTTCGCAATCGATTTTGCGGCAATTGTAATCGCGGAAACTCCTTTTTCAGGTGCCACACCGGCATGAGCCGTTTTACCGTAAATAACTGTTTTTACCTTTGCTTGTGTCGGAGCAGCAACAACTACGTTACCAACTAAGCCATCACTATCCAGTGCGTAGCCAAATTTTGCTTTCATCAATGAAGAATCAAGTGCTTTTGCACCTACAAGACCTGATTCTTCTCCGACAGTGATGACAAATTGAATCAAACCATGAGGTAGATTTTGTTCTTTTAATTGACGAATGGTTTCAAGCATGACAGAAATACCTGTTTTATCATCTGCCCCTAAGATCGTGGTGCCATCTGTAACCACATAACCCTCTTTAATCGATGGTTTCACACCTTTAGCCGGTGTAACAGTATCCATATGACAGGTAAAATAAATCGGGTCAACACCCTCTTTAGTTGCCGCAAGCGTGCAAACTAGATTCCCTGCACCATGGCCTGTTACAGCGGTGGTATCATCTTCAAAAACATCGAGTCCTAACTCAGTAAATTTTTGTTTTAATACCTTTGCAATTTCAGTCTCGAATTTTGTTTCTGAGTCAATTTGCACAAGTTCTAAAAATTCATTCAACAGACGTTCCTGATTAACCATTATATTGACCCTCCATGTTATGTATTCACTATTGTCCAGCTCCTTGGGGCTCGAGGTCATAAGCCAAGCCGTCAAGAAGGTTAAAGAGCAACCTTCTCGCCGGCTTGGCTTATGCTTGTCGCCCCTGAACAAGGCGCTTCCGCTTTTCTATTTCAGTATACCTCTTTCTTATTCATATCATCAAATGAAAGAGCAGGACGTCAACTTCAATTTATACTATAGTGGAATATTTCCATGTTTTTTGTAAGGTCTTGACTCTTTTTTATTTCTAAGCATTTCTAATCCCTGCACTATTTTCAATCTTGTTTCTCTTGGATCAATGACATCATCGACCATGCCTCTGCTCGCCGCCACATAAGGATTGGCAAACTTTTCACGGTATTCATCGATTTTTTGCTGCCTGGTCTGTTCAGGATCTTCGCTATTATTAATTTCCTTGGCAAAAATGATATTGGCTGCCCCTTGTGGACCCATAACAGCTATTTCCGCATTGGGCCAAGCAAATACCAAGTCAGCACCAATTGACTTACTATTTAACGCCACATAGGCACCGCCATAGGCTTTTCTTAAAATAACCGTCAATTTCGGAACTGTCGCCTCGGAATAGGCAAATAATATTTTAGCTCCATGGCGAATGATTCCCCCGTGTTCCTGCTTAACTCCCGGGAAGAAGCCTGTAACATCTTCAAACGTTATGATAGGGATATTAAAAGAATCACAGGTCCGGATAAACCGAGCCGCCTTATCAGAGGAATCAATATCCAAGCCGCCAGCCATGACCCTAGGCTGATTACAGACAAGCCCTACTGATTCACCTTTGATACGTGCAAAGCCAACGACAATATTTCTAGCAAAATCCTTATGAATTTCCATGAACGAGTCCTCGTCAACAACTTGCTCAATGACTTTTCGGACATCGTATGGACGAACGGCATCGAAAGGAATAACATCCATTAAGTCAGGACGGTAGTCTTCTTCCTCCTGCACCTCAAATCTTGGAGGTTTCTCTTCATTATTCTGTGGTAGATAACTCAAAAGCCTGCGGACGTTCTGTAACACCTCTACTTCCGAATCGGAATGAAAATGGGCATTCCCGCTTATGGAGCTATGTACATTTGCACCGCCCAGTTCTTCAGCTGATATTTTCTCCCCTGTCACTGTTTCGATGACTTTAGGACCCGTAATAAACATTTGACTCGTTTTTTCGACCATAAACACAAAATCAGTAATTGCTGGTGAATAGACGGCACCACCTGCACACGGGCCCAAGATTACTGAGATTTGCGGAATCACACCGGAATAAATGGCATTTCGGTAAAAAATATGTCCGTATCCATCTAACGAAACAACACCTTCTTGAATGCGCGCCCCGCCAGAATCATTTAGACCGATAAAGGGTGCCCCATTTTTCGCTGCTAAATCCATCACATTCACAATCTTCTTGGCATGCATTTCCCCTAATGCACCGCCAAAGACCGTAAAATCTTGCGAAAAAAGATAAATGGGCCGGCCGTTTACTTTCCCGTAACCAGTTACTACCCCGTCCCCTGGGCCCTTTTGTTCATCGAGACCAAAACCATTGGTACGGTGTTCAATAAAGGGATTTAATTCAAAAAACGTCCCTTTGTCTACTAACAGATCGATTCTTTCTCTCGCTGTCAATTTTCCTTTTTCATGCTGCTTCTCAATTCGCTCGTCACCGCCACCGAGTTCAACCTCGCGACGTTTATCATACAACTCATTTATTTTTTCATAGATGTCTATCATTTACCCCTTCATCCCCTTCTTCTCACAGAGTTCAAATAAAACCCCAGATGTTGATTTTGGATGCATAAAAGCAATGTTGGCTCCTCCAGCACCAGGTCTTGGCTGATCGTCTATCATTCGAATCCCTTTTTCTTTCATTTCGCTAATTCTTTCTTTAATCGAAACAACACCAAGTGCAACATGGTGGATGCCCTCACCGCGTTTTTCGATAAATTTAGCAATGGTACTTTCTTCCGAAGTAGGCTCAAGCAGTTCGATTTTTGTACCTCCCGCCTCTAAAAAAGCCACTCTTACTAGTTGAGTTTCAACCTCTTCAATTCCTAGCAATGGTAGATTCAATACATCGGTATAGAAAGGAAGCGTATGTTCAAGTGATCTAACGGCAATTCCAATATGGTCGACCTTTTTAATCATTATTACCCCTCTGTTCTAAAAATTAAAATTAATTCGACAATTATCTTATTCGTGAAAAAGTTCATAAATCCTTCCTAAATTACTTAGTTGTTCCGTTGTTCATTTTTGTATTTCCTTGTACAATAGATATAAAGCGCCAAAATGTTAAGGAGGTACCCATAATGAAAAGTAAGAAAACGAGAAAAATCATTGTTTATTTAATGTTATTCGCTATGCTTGCCTCAACTCTCCTAATCGGAATTGGTACATTTCTATCATAAATATACAAAAGGAAGGGACTGTTCAAATTGAACAGTCCCTTTCCTATTTTATTGCCCCATTATCTTTGGCAAGTGCCTCAAATGATTTTTTGGAAGAGATAACTAATACCTTTGTTCCTAATGGAATTAACGGAAAAAGAGACGTAACGACCTCATTCTGTGTGCGAATACAGCCTTGAGAGACGTATTTTCCAATGGATGCAGGCTGATTTGTCCCATGAATGCCATAGATTCTGCCATCGGTTCCTTTTGCATCAAAGCCAATCCATCTGGCCCCTAGTGGATTCTTTGGATCCCCTCCAGAAATATTCCCTTTTCGAAAATAAGGCTCTTTTGCCTTTACCGTAATAGTGAAAAGACCTTCCGGAGTTAATTCTTGGGTTTTACCCGTCCCGACACTTACAACTGTTTGGACTTTGTTTTCATCAATAAACGCCATTTCATTGTTACTTTTGTTAACAATAACAAATGGATCGCCTGGCATAGGGTTTGGCCCCAACGGCCAAAATGGTGAAATGAAAAAAGTAATCAGGATTGGCGATAAGATTTTTATCAAAGCAGCCACCTGCCTTTTTTTTCCTAGTTTGCTTCAATCTTTTTCTGTTCATTCACTTTTGAAGAAGTTTTTATTCCTTTAAACGAACTTTTTATAATCAGATAGTCATTCATTTCATTTACTAGTTGAAGTAAGGCTGCTCTCGTTTCAAATTCTTCTCTTGTCTTCGGGAGCTCCATTTCCTCAAATTCCTTTTTCATTTCTCTTAATTTTTCAATATAAATATGAGCTGTATTTCCAGGATGAACATTCTCAGAAAGTTCTTCCAGAAACTCAGCTACCATATGCCCTTGCTTTACTGTACGCGTAATGGAGGTGACAATCGGTAAGATACGTTCGATAATTTCAAATTGCTTACCGCGCATTTTAAAATAATGAAAATATAAATTGTCATCTCGTAAAAAATGGTTTTCAACATCCTGAAGAGCTAGCGTTATAGCTTCATCTAGTAAACGAGCACTAACCGTAATCTCTTTTCCATCCCAATTACTATCTCCCGTCCGTAAATAACATACCATTTCACCGAAAATGATTTTAAAATTCTCCTCAATTTCGCTTTGATAGTCCTTTAATTTTTTATCAACGCTCGGCATATAAAGATTAATCAGTAGTGCCACGCCAATTCCAATCGTGATCACTCCAAGTTCATTAAAAAAAATTGCCAGGGAGATTTTCTCTGCCATATAAATATGTAAAATAATGACACTGCTAGTCACAATACCATCAGGTGCCTTCAGCATCACAATCGTCGGTATAAAGAAAAATAACATGATCCCAATAACAATTGGGTGATAGGAGATTCCCTCAAAAAATATAGCCGAAAATGGCATCGCTAATACACAGGCTAAAAATCGATCTCCTGCTGTTCGGAGCGATCTCCGCTTCGTCACCTGAATACATAAAATAGTTAATATGCCAGCGGAAGCAAAATTATCCAGTCCAAGCTGCTGCGCAATTAAAATCGAAATAGCAGTACCAACAGCTGTTTTAATTGTTCGGTAGCCAATGCGAAATTTCATAGTAATCTCCCCAAAATACAAAAAATAAAAAAGATGATCGATTAGACCATCTTTAGCATATCCCTATTAAAGTATTTTTTGCAAGAAATCCTGATAGTAAAGATTGATTCCACTACAATACTTTCTCTAAAAAGTCCTTTGCTCTGCTTGTCCGGGGGTTATTAAAAAATTCATCAGGAGAGCCTTCTTCTAGTAATACCCCTTCATCAAGGAAGATAATACGGTCAGAAACCTCACGAGCAAATCCCATTTCATGTGTAACAATAGCCATAGTCATACCGGATTGAGCAAGATCCTTCATAACATTAAGTACTTCCTTGACCATTTCTGGATCTAGCGCTGATGTTGGCTCATCAAATAACATTAACTTCGGTTCCATGGCAAGTGCACGAGCTATGGCAACACGCTGCTTCTGTCCACCTGATAAATTATTCGGATAGGCTTTTTCTTTTTCGGTAAGCCCCACACGAGCTAATAATTCGCGTGCTTTTTTTTCAGCAAGTTCTCGCGATTCACCTTTTACTTTCATCGGAGCATAGGTTAAGTTTTCCAAAACCGACAGATGTGGAAATAAATAAAAGTGTTGAAAAACCATACCGATTTGTTCACGAACTTCCAATATATTTGTTTTGCTATCAGTAATCTCTTGATTATTAATCCAAACTTTCCCTTGCGTTGGTGTCTCTAATAAATTTAAACAGCGTAAAAAGGTGGATTTACCAGATCCAGATGGTCCAATAATAGAAACTACTTCCCCACTATCAATATTGGTTGAGATATTTTTTAACACTTCGTTATTGCCAAATTGTTTATAGAGGTTTTCTACTTTAATCACTGTACTTCAGCCTCCGTTCAAACCGTTTCCCTGCCAAAGTCAGCACCATTACTAGGATCCAATAGATTAATCCAACAAAGATTAATGGTTCAAAATTACGATAAGTATCCGCTCCGACAACTTGCGCACGACGCATCAAATCTAGATAACCAATCGTAGAAACGATGGCTGATTCTTTTGTTAAGGTAATAAATTCATTCATCAATGCAGGTAAGATATTTTTTAGTGCTTGAGGTAAGATTAGGTCCTTCATCATGAGACGATAAGGAACACCTAGTGCTTGAGCTGCTTCGGTTTGACCTTTATCAACCGCTTGAATTCCGGCTCTGATGATCTCCGAAACATAGGCGGAAGAATTTAGGCCAAAAGCTAAGATTGATGATAAAAATGGTGAGATGTCATAACCCGTTAATTGCGGGATCGCAAAATAGATTAGCATTAATTGTAAAATTAATGGTGTACCACGAAAAATAGATGTATATGCATCTCCAAACCAATTTAATGCTTTGATTCGTGAAATTTTACACAAAGCTAAAATTGTGCCGAGGATAAAACCTAAAATAATCGAAATAATAACAAATTTTAATGTAACCCATATTCCCTCTAAAATAAAAGGAATATAAGGCACAATTTGGCTAAAGTCCAAATTCATGCCTTACACCTCACTTTATAATTTTCTTTGCGCCAAAAGTCTAGTTGCCATTCATTTTATGCTTATTGCTGGTCTTTTAACCACTTGTCCTTTAATTCTTGGAGTTTTCCGTTCTCCTCCATGTCTTTAAGAACCTTATTTACATCATCAGTTAAATCACTGCCTTTTGGAAAAGCAACTGCCATTCCAGGAGAACTTGTTGTTGGATCATCAAATCCAGCTAAACCTTGTTCCTTTATATATCCTGTTGCAACTGATTTATCCATATAAGCAACCTGGATCCGATTAGATAATAGTTCTTGAATTAAAGTTGTTGCATTGTCTAGTGGCTTAATCGTAAAATCAACCTTTTTTTGAAGTGTTTTGGCACCCTCTTCTTGAATGGTTCCTAACTGTACTCCAACCGTTTTTCCTTTAAGATCATCGATAGTTTTAATTTTAGAATCTTTAAGTGTGATAAACATTTCACCTGAATGATTATAAGCCGTTGAAAAATCAACATTTTGTTTGCGTTTTTCTGTTGCTGACATACCAGCAAGTACCATATCCACACGTTTAGCCTGTATTGCACCGATTAAACCATCAAACTTCATGTCTTTAATCTCTAGTTTATAACCTAATTCTTTTGCAATAGCATTGGCTAAGTCAATATCAAATCCCTCGACTTTACCTGATGGATCTCTTGATTCAAATGGAGCAAAATCAGCTGATGTGGCCATCGTTAATACCTTCTTATCTTCTGTTTTATCACCATTTGCCCCGTCCTTATTACCCTGGCCGCAAGCGGCCAACACCACTAATGTTAAAATCATGGTAAAAAATAAAAATGTTTTTTTCATGATGACTCCTCCTATGATTAATAATATCTGCTTATTCTAATTTGAATTTTTATTCAACAAAACGAATATTAACACATGGGATTTGTTTTGAAAAGATATTATATTAATATAAAAATATTCCAAAAATTCTGCACTTTAATATATTAAAATAATATTAAAAGCAAATAAAAAGCACCTCCTTGAGAAGAGATGCCTTTTTGAGATTATGTTAATGATTGCCTACGACTGTTTGCCTAAATTCATTTTTCATTTTTTCCAATGCTTCTTTATTGGTTATTAAATCAAATCCTGTTAAGGCAAGGGCCAAGGCACCTCTAGAAAGAATTTGATGGGAATTGTCAGTGATGGTTAAGTCGGCAAATTCCCTTGTATGTGCAATTAGTCCAGGCGAATCAAGACCAATATAAGGATGTATCGCAGGAACAACATGACTTACATTTCCCATATCAATGGAACCATATGAATCCTTCGCTTTCTTAACTTGCTTTACACCTGCCGCTAAGAGATTGTCTGTGAATAATTGGGATAGTGCTTGATTGGTAACCATATTATCATAGCTCAATTCGTAGTTTTCAATATGAACCTCTGCACCTGTCATTAGAGATGCACCTTTTGCTATATTAATTACCTTTTGAACAACCTCGTTTAAATAGGTACGATCCTTTGCTCGAACATAAAACTGAGCTACTGCTTTATCTGGGACAATATTGGCTGCTACTCCGCCTTCTTTAATAATCCCATGGATTCTAACATCAGAAGTCACATGTTGACGAAGTGCATTGATGCCATTAAATAATTGTATAACAGCATCCAGTGCATTAATTCCCATCTCTGGAGAAGCTGCTGCATGACTTGTTCTGCCACGGAAGTCAAATTGAATCGCATCCATCGCTAATGAATCACCACTCTCATAAGATTCATCAGCCGGGTGTAAAATCATAGCTGCATCGATATCATCAAAAATACCTTGTTCAGCCATTGGAACTTTTGCACCGTTTGTTTCTTCAGCAGGTGTTCCTAATACAACTACACGTCCGCCAATTTCATCTAACACTTTACTTAAGAGAGCTCCAGCCCCGGCACTCATCGTTCCAATCAGATTATGACCGCACCCATGTCCAACCTCAGGCAACGCATCATATTCCGATAAATAGGCAATCGTTGGTCCCTCCTTCTTAGAGTCGTATACCGCTTTAAAAGCAGTAGCTCGGCCAACAATTCCTTTTTCAACTACAAATTTATGTTCCTCAAGGAATTCTATTAACTGTTTGCTAGATTCAAATTCTTGATCCCCTAATTCAGGATGATGATACAAAGAATCACTTATCTCCCATAATCTATGTTTAATGATTTCTAAATAATTTTTTAATAAATCCTTCATGCTAGAATCTCCCCTTTAGTATGAGTAAAATTACAAAATAATTAATAAATATACATTAAAAATATCATTTTGACAATAAAAAAGGCCAAATCGATAGATGATTTGACCCTTCCTTCATTCGGATTCTTTTATTAAACTTCTTCGCAATATTCATCAAATTCTTTTTGAAGTTTTGACACGACTGTTGCTGGATCAAAACCTTCGATTTGATGTCTTTCAACCATTGTAATAATCTTGCCGTCCTTTAAGAGGGCAAATGATGGGGAGGATGGCGGATAGCCAGTGAAATAACTTCTTGCTTTTTCGGTTGCTTCTTTATCCTGTCCAGCAAAAACAGTGACAAGGTGATCCGGGCGCTTATCAAAATGTAAGGCATGTGCTGCTGCAGGACGTGCAACACCACCCGCACAACCACATACAGAATTAATCATTACTAAAGTGGTCCCTTTTTGCTCAAGTGCTTCCTCTACATCTGCAGGTGTTTTCAACTCTTTATATCCGGCAGACACGATTTCTTGACGTGCCTGGTTAACAACATCATTCATAAAAAAATTAAAATCCATGCTCATTAAATTCACTCCTTTGATTTATGACTATATCTACATATTAACAGTAAAAATGTTTGATTATCAAATATCAATACTTATGGCAGCTTATTCTTTTTTTTGAAAAAAAGTCTTAAAAAGACTTTCCACAGCAGAAGCGACTGTCTTTCCACCTGCAATTACTTCATTCTCTAATTTTGGCAGCTGGTTCATGATCTCAGGATGGTGATAAAAATGATAGTGCAACTGATCCGTAATCATTGCATGGAGCCATTCTCTTGATTGGGCATTCCTTCTATCTTCCAAGACTCCAGTGAACTTTCCTCTCGATTCAAAAGCTTGAATAACTTCCCATATATTATCAATTCCTTCTTGAGTCAAAGATGAACAGGTATGTGCTTTTGAAATCCAACCTTTTGTCGCTGGCTGCAGAAAGTGAAGGATTCGATTATAATCTTTCCTTGTCAATTCTGCCTTTTGTTTATTATCCCCGTCTGCTTTATGGACAATTATCGCATCAGCAAGTTCCAGGATCCCTTTCTTCATGCCTTGCAGTTCATCACCTGCCCCAGTCAGCACCAGCAGCATAAAAAAGTCGACCATATCCCTGATGATAAATTCACTTTGTCCGACGCCGACCGTTTCTATTAATATCACATTAAATCCAGCTGCCTCACATAGCAGCATCGATTCTCTTGTTTTTCGATGAACACCACCGAGCTTTCCTGCCGATGGTGACGGACGGATAAACGCACGTGGATTCCTTGCTAACTGTTCCATACGCGTTTTATCTCCCAAAATACTACCACCCGAGATACTCGAGGTTGGATCAATTGCTAATACAGCCACCTTTAGACCCAAATTGCAGAGATACATTCCAAACTCTTCGATAAAAGTACTTTTCCCAGCACCAGGCACCCCAGTAATTCCAACCCTTATCGAGTTTCCGCTGTAAGGCAGCAATCTTTGCAGTAACTCTTGTGATTTTTGGAAATGATGCTCTGCATTACTTTCTACAAGAGTAATAGCACGAGCAAGCAAGCCTCTGTTTCCTTTTAGCACCCCGTCAAATAATTCTTCAACTTCTGGTTCTGAAGAGTTACGTTTTTTAAATCGAATATTTTTTTGCAAAGAAGTTGCTTGACCTTCAAGTTCCTCCCCTTTTCTTACCACACTTGAGCAAAGTTCGGGCTTTCTTGGATCGCTCCATTCAGGTTTTTGTTCTGCAGCCATTACTCTGCCACTTCCTCATAACCAAGTTGAAGATAAATTGCCTTGATTACTTTTTGCGCCGCTATCGGAATCACTGTCCCAGGTCCAAAGATAGCCACTGCTCCGTTATCGTATAAAAATTGGTAATCTTGTGCAGGAATAACACCACCAATAACCACTAAGATATCTTCACGTCCTAGTTTTTTCAGTTCAGCTACTAATTGTGGCAATAGCGTCTTGTGCCCAGCAGCAAGCGAGCTCATACCGATGACATGGACATCGTTCTCAATTGCCTGCAAGGCCGTTTCTTCTGGTGTTTGGAATAATGGACCAATATCAACATCAAATCCCAAATCAGCAAATGCAGTTGCGATGACCTTTGCCCCGCGGTCATGTCCGTCCTGACCCATTTTTGCAATCAGAATTCTTGGTCTTCTACCTTCATTCTTCAAGAATTCGTCGGACATTTCTTTTACTATCAAAATTTCTTCCTCATTACTAAAAGCTTTACTATATACTCCGCTAATTGCATGAATGACCGCTTTATGTCGATTGGCTACTTTCTCAACGGCATCGGAAATCTCCCCAAGAGTTGCCCTCGCTCTTGCCGCCTTGACAGCAAGCTCCAAGAGGTTGTACTTACCTGTTTCCGCTGCTTTCGTTAAGGCGGTTAGCGTTTCTTCCACTTTTTTGTCATCACGATTAGCTTTTAATACATTTAATTTTTCAATTTGTTTCAAACGAACCGCTGTATTATCGATATCTAAAATATCAATTGCTTCTTCCTTCTCAAGGCGATAACGGTTGACACCAATGATGACTTCTTTTCCAGAATCAATTTGCGCTTGTCTTCTAGCGGCTGCCTCTTCAATTCTCATTTTTGGAAGCCCCGTCTCAATTGCTTTAGCCATGCCACCTAGACTTTCAATCTCCTCAATATGTGTCCATGCTCTATTAACCAATTCATCTGTCAATTTTTCAACGTAATAGGAGCCTGCCCACGGATCAATAACATTTGTAATCCCCGTTTCTTCTTGCAAAAACAATTGCGTGTTACGAGCAATCCGAGCAGAAAAGTCAGTTGGCAGTGCAATCGCTTCATCCAAGGCGTTTGTATGCAGGGATTGGGTATGCCCCATTGCCGCAGCATGTGCTTCAATTAATGTACGTGTAACATTATTAAAAGGATCTTGCTCTGTCAAACTCCAGCCAGATGTTTGCGAATGGGTGCGTAACGCTAATGATTTTCCATTTTTAGGATGAAAAGATTTCATCATTTTTGCCCAAATCAATCGAGCAGCACGCATTTTAGCTACTTCCATGAAATAATTCATCCCAATTGCCCAAAAAAAGGATAATCTTGGTGCAAATGAATCTATTTCAATTCCTGCCTTGAGACCCGTACGTACATATTCCAGACCATCCGCTAGTGTATAAGCTAGTTCTAAATCAGCTGGTGCACCAGCCTCCTGCATATGATAGCCCGAAATACTAATACTATTAAACTTTGGCATGTATTTTGACGTATATTCAAAAATATCAGCTATTATTTTCATTGACATTTCCGGAGGGTAAATATAAGTATTACGAACCATATATTCCTTTAAAATGTCATTTTGAATGGTTCCCGCCAGCTTCTCCTGACTTACACCTTGTTCTTCAGCCGTCACGATGAAAAAAGCAAGAATAGGCAGAACGGCCCCGTTCATGGTCATTGAAACGGACATTTGGTCTAAAGGTATCCCCTCAAATAACGTCTTCATATCAAGGATAGAATCAATGGCCACCCCTGCTTTACCGACATCTCCGACAACACGTGGATGATCAGAGTCATAGCCGCGGTGAGTGGCTAAATCAAAGGCAACCGATAATCCCTTTTGCCCCATCGCTAAATTTCTGCGATAAAAGGCATTGCTTTCCTCTGCAGTTGAAAAGCCTGCATATTGTCTCACTGTCCACGGCCGATTAACATACATCGTTGGATAAGGCCCTCTTGTATAAGGAGGGAGTCCCGGCAGATTGTCTATATGCTCAAGGTCTTTACGATCTTCTTTTGTATAGAGCGGTTTTAAACTGATTTGTTCATTTGTCTCAAACAGTAAATCATCAATGGAGGTATTTATCTCTTGGTGTACTTTTTGCTGCCACTCTTCTTTGGTCATAAAACTTTGATAGTCAAATAAGGAAATATTTTGAAAATCAGGCTTTTGTTTCTTCAACCTTGCTCACCTCCAGGTCGTTAAGGATTGACGTAAGCGTTTCGTAGCAATTGCTTTTCATATGGATAAACTGCTTAATACCAGCATCCTTCCATTGGTCCAGTTCTTCTTTTTCTGGAAGGCCTGCTAAGTAAAAAATCAGCTCAGGGAATTCAGTTTTTAGAGCAGGCAGGATTTCATAACCGATTATTGTATATTGTTCATTCGTACCGCATAAGCAATAATACTTGGCAGGCGTTTCTAAAATAAATTTTCTAGCATCCTCTAAAGATAATATCGGCTTACTTTCGGCTGCTTTCAAACCGCCTGCTGCAAGAAAGCCCTTCATAAAATCAAGTCTTGCTTTATGCTGCTTTAATCCACCAAGACAAATCATCCCTACAGTCGGTTTTGAGCCTAATTTTTCTTCGAGATCCTTTGCCTTTTTTCGCAATTCTTCAAATGGTTCTGCCAATCTCAGATCCGGAATGGCCTCCATTTTTATTAACGAGTTTTCCATATTAGTAAAATATGAATTTCTCGTTTGAGTTTTTTTATGCTTAACAATTTCATCCAGATTAGCATAGACATTTGTTCCAACAATGCTTTTCTTTCTTGTTTGAACATCTTGATTCTTTTTTTCATAGACAACAGCAATCTCCTGCTGCAGCCAATTTGATTTTAAAGTTTCTAGAATGCCACCATTTGCTTCAATTTGTTGAAAAAATCCCCAAGCTTTTTCAGCTAAGTCATTGGTTAGTTCTTCTACATACCAAGAACCTCCAGCTGGATCTATCACTTTTGTTAGATGTGCTTCTTCCTTCAAAAGAAGTTGAGTATTTTTAGCAATTCTTTCCGAAAACGAAGTGGCACCTGTGAGATCATCGAAGGGTCGCACATGCAAGTATTGAATGCCCCCAACCACGGCAGCAAAAGCTTCATTTCCAGCACGCAGAAGGTTTACATACGGGTCATTTACTGTTTTTGTGAAAGAAGAAGTTTCAGCAGCTATATGCATCCTGCCCATATCATCAGTAGATCCGTAAACATTACTTATTCGATTCCACAGTACTCGAGCGGCGCGAAGTTTTGCGATTTCCATAAAAAAATTGCTGCCAATCGAAAATTGGAAGATCATTTTTGCAAAGATTTCATCCAGTTCCATGCCTGCATTCTGAAGGTTTTCAAGATAAAATATCCCTTCAGCCATTGCGATCCCTAGTTCTTGAACAGCGCTCGCCCCACCATTATGATAAGGAGCAGTATCTATTAGAATTGTACGCACATTAGGTAATTTTTCATTTGAGTGGACAATGTTTTTTACCCAATCATTGAAAAATTCCTCAGAAATACATCCCTCTTCAGCGAAAATGGCGACGGGATCAGACCCAATATATCCTCGGAGTTTGTCGATAGCCCCTTCTTGATCCGCCATTCTTTCTAATTCCGAAAGAAAAGCAATTTGTAAACTTTTTGCGTTAATTGAAAATGGAAATTGACAATAGGATTCTCCTAATAATTTTGCTAGGTTTGTTTCGAATTCTAGTAAAGCTTTTGAGACTTTAAATGAAATAGCCGTTTGGCCTTTATTAAATGATTGTCTAAGTTTCTGCTCCAACTCTTCTGCGGTTTGATAGGAGAGTTGTTGGGCGACCACCCAGTCATTCGTCAAGTAACCTAACGGATAGGTCCCTCTTCTAAAATCTGAACCTCCTGGAAAATCAGGTACTGGTCGCTCATCTTGATGGGTATAAAGCGGTTTCAAAATAATGTTTTCATATGTAGTAGTTTGTAAGGATTCAACCGTTTTTCCTTTTAAAGATTGCTCTGCTTTAGTTTTCCATTCATGTGTGGATCCTGAAGGAAAAGACTGATTCTTTATTTTTTCCAAACTTTTCATCCCCCTCCCATTATACATAATTGAAATAAAATTCAATTAATTCTACTAAGTACTATTTTATGGTACAAACACAATTCAAGCAATTAAAAACAAAATAACCGCTGCCAAGCATGGAAGCGGTTGTTTTGTTTAATAAATCGAAGTTGTTGATTTTGATGTATTTTCAAGTATTTCTTTTACGCGTTGTAGGAATCGGCCGCAAACAAGTCCGTCCAACACTCTATGATCAAGTGACATACATAAATTCACTATGTCACGGACAGCAATCATTCCATTATTCACGACAACTGGACGCTTGACGATGGACTCCACTTGCAAAATGGCTGCTTGCGGATAATTGATGATACCCATTGATTGAACAGAGCCGAATGAACCTGTGTTGTTTACTGTGAAGGTTCCGCCTTGCATATCTTCTGATCTTAGCTTGCCTGTTCTCACTTTGACTGCAAGTTCAGAGATTTCACGTGCAATCCCCTTAACTGTTTTTTCATCTGCCTGTTTAATGACAGGAACATAGAGAGCATCATCCGTTGCCACTGCAATCGAAATATTGATATCTTTCTTTTGGATGATTTTATCTCCCGCCCACATCGAATTGATTTGCGGGAATTCTTTCAGTGCTTGCGCAACGGCTTTGACAAAGAAAGCGAAGAAAGTTAAATTGAAGCCTTCTTTTTTCTTAAATTCATCTTTGAGGGAATTGCGGTACTCCACCAAATTAGTTGCATCCACTTCAATCATTGTCCAGGCATGCGGTGCTTCGTGTTTACTGCGCAGCATATTAGCGGCAATCGCTTTGCGGATGCCTGTCACAGGGATTTCAATATCACCAACTGCAACCGGAATATTGACAGATTGTGCAGATGCTGTAGGCGGAGAAACTGACTGAGCTGCTGCTTGTGTTGGTGCTTCCACAACTGCTGACTCTTTGTTAGTTTCAACATTTTGTTCTGCAACTGGAATATTTCCTGATTCAATTAATTTTAATAGATCTTTTCTGGTAATTCGCCCGCCAGCACCGGTGCCTGACACCTTTGTTAAATCGATCCCATGCTCTTGAGAAATTTTTAGAACTGCAGGTGAATAACGGGCCTTGTTTCCTTGGTCCACTGGTTCTACACTTACTACAACGCTTTGTGCAGCGGCATCGCTTGTTACTAACGCAGCAGTTTCCTGGGGAGTTCCACCTTCCATTTCAATTGTGCAAATCATTTCACCAACTGCTAATGTTTCACCTTCTTCAGCGATTAACTCCTTAACCACACCTGTAAAGGAGGATGGAACTTCTGCATTTACCTTATCTGTCATAACCTCTGCTAGGGGGTCGTATTTATTTACTTTATCGCCAACGGATACGAGCCATTTACTAATCGTACCTTCGGTTACACTTTCCCCTAACTGAGGCATTTTGATTTGTTCAATTACCACTTTTTACACCCTCCTATTGTCCAGCTCCGGCGCCTAGCCCCTCGAGTCGCTTCGGTCCTGCCAATGAAGTCAAAAAACGACTTCACTGTCAGGATCTCCATCGCTTGTCGGGGCTGAACGAGTCGCCTCCGCTTTTCGTTTAATACTCAGCAAGCTCGCGCATGGCTTTTTCGACTTTATCCGGATTTACCATAAAGAATTTTTCCATTGTTGGAGAATACGGCATTGCCGGTACATCCGGTCCAGCTAAGCGCATAATTGGTGCATCTAATTCAAATAAGCAATTTTCAGCTATGATCGCAGAGACTTCACTAATAATGCTGCCTTCTTTGTTATCCTCTGTAACAAGAAGGACCTTACCCGTTTTCGATGCAGCTTCAATGATTGCTTCTTTATCAAGCGGATACACGGTCCTCAAATCAAGAATATGTGTTGAAATTCCATCCTTCGCTAATTTTTCTGCCGCTTGAAGGGCAAAATGAACACATAGACCATAAGTAATAACTGTAATATCTTCTCCCTGGCGCTTTACATCCGCTTTTCCGATTGGAAGAGTGTAATCATCAGTCGGGACCTCACCTTTGATTAATCGATAGGCCCGTTTATGTTCGAAGAATAATACCGGATCATTGTCACGGACGGCAGCTTTTAATAGTCCCTTCGCATCGTAAGGTGTGGAGGGCATCACAATTTTCAATCCAGGCTGATTAGCAAAAATAGCTTCAACTGACTGGGAATGATAAAGTGCACCATGAACACCACCACCGTATGGCGCACGAATAACCATCGGACAGTTCCAGTCGTTATTGGAGCGATAGCGGATTTTTGCTGCTTCCGAGATAATTTGATTAACTGCCGGCATAATAAAGTCGGCAAATTGCATTTCGGCAATCGGCCGCATGCCGTACATCGCTGCACCGATTCCTACCCCAGCAATTGCTGATTCGGCAAGTGGTGTATCAATGACACGCTCTTCCCCAAATTGCTCATACAATCCTTGCGTCGCCTTAAACACACCGCCCTTTACGCCAACATCTTCACCAAGGACAAATACCCTTGGATCTCGTTCCATTTCTTCTCGCATTGCCATTGTGATTGAATCAATATATGAAATTATCGCCATGTTACATCCCCCTTACAAGTCCGCATAAACATATTTCAGTGCTTCTTCAGGTGCAGAATAAGGAGCATTTTCTGCATAGTCAGTCGCTTCATTCACTTGCTTCATCACGCGGTCATTGATTTCCTTTTCCAACTCATCATCCATGACACCAGTTTCCTTTAAATAGGCCCCAAAAGTTATAATTGGGTCTTGTGTTTTGGCTTTTGCAACCTCATCTGGAGCACGGTAGGAACGGTCGTCATCATCAGAAGAGTGTGGAGTTAAACGATACGATATGGTTTCAATCAATGAAGGGCCTTCCCCACGACGGCCACGCTCCGCTGCTTCCTTTACGACTTTATAAACTTCTAATGGGTCGTTCCCATTAACAGTAAAGCCAGGCATACCATATCCAATTGCACGATCAGAAACCTTTTCACACGCTAATTGTTTTTCGATTGGGACAGAGATCGCGTACTTGTTATTTTCACACATGAAGATAACTGGAAGTTTATGTACACCTGCAAAGTTTGCCCCCTCATGGAAATCCCCTTGGTTAGAGGAACCCTCTCCAAATGTTACAAACGTAACCAGGTCTTTTCTTTCCATCTTCCCGGCAAGGGCAATTCCAACTGCATGTGGAACCTGAGTTGTAACTGGCGATGAACCTGTTACAATCCGATTTTTCTTTTGGCCAAAATGGCCAGGCATTTGCCGACTACCAGAGTTAGGGTCTTCTGCTTTTGCAAAACCGGATAGCATCAGTTCCCTTGGAGTCATACCAAAAGCCAATACTACCCCCATATCACGATAATACGGAAGAACATAATCTTTTTCTCGATCTAGTGCAAATGCTGCTCCCACCTGTGCTGCTTCTTGACCTTGACAAGAAATAACAAATGGTATTTTACCAGCACGGTTCAATAACCACATCCGTTCATCAATTCGGCGGGCTAAAAGCATAGTTTCATAAATTTCCAATACTTTTCCGTCGCTTAAACCTAAAGCATCATGACGCTTTTCTGTCATTTATTTCTTACCTCCCAATTGTTCGTTATTCGAAAAGCGGAAGTGCCTTGTTCAGGGGCGACAAGCATAAGACTAGCGCTGACAGAAGGCGTGCTTTTTGCCTTCCGAAGCGATTGGCTTATGTCTCGAGCCCCTAGGAACTGTAGCTAGACACTAACACTTTTTCAAAGATTTAAACTTTTGCTTTTATTAAGAATGGATTGCTTTCCCATCAACTGCGAGTGCAGCTTCACCAATTGCCTCTGACAAAGTTGGGTGTGGATGAATTGTATGTGCAATTTCCCAAGGTGTCGCATCTAATACCATCGCAAGTCCTGCCTCGGTAATCATATCCGTTACATGTGGACCAATCATATGCACCCCAAGAATATCATTGGACTCCTCATCAGCAACAATTTTTACAAATCCATCAGATTCTCCAAAAACAAGTGCCTTCCCAATAGCACGGAAAGAAAATTTTCCAATTTTCACTTTATGTCCTTTTTCTATTGCTTGATCTTCTGTTATCCCGACGCTTGAAACTTCTGGATTACTATAAATACATCTAGAGACCAAATTATAGTCAAATGGAGAAGGATCTTTCCCAGCGATATGTTCAACAGCTACAATCCCTTCATGTGAAGCAACATGGGCCAGTTGTAATCCACCAATCACATCACCAATCGCATAAATATGTGATTCCTTTGTTTGAAAAAATTCATTTGTTAAAATAAAACCCTTCTCCACTTGTATTTCTGTATTATCAAGCCCAATTCCTTCTGTATTTGCTTGACGTCCAACCGAAACTAGAATTTTTTCTGCTTTAAACTCTTTCAATGCACCTTTAACTTCTGCAGAAATCGCCACGCCATTGCCCTTAACAAACGTTTCTGGAAGCACTTTTGCACTTGTGACAAGTTTAATTCCCTTTTTCTTCATTAAGCGCTGCATTTCTTTTGAGATTTCTTTGTCTTCTGTCGGAATAATGCGGTCAGCATACTCAATAACCGTTACTGTCACACCAAAATCCGATAACATAGACGCCCATTCAATTCCAATTACACCCCCACCAACAATTATGATGGAACTTGGAAGTGTTTCTAACTGCAATGCTTCATCAGAGGACATTATATATTCTCCATCAATTTCAAGACCCGGAAGTGTCCTCGGTCTAGAACCTGTTGCGACAATTACATTTTTCGGAAGCAGCATTTCGTTTTCTTTCCCGTTATTCATTTCAACAGAAATTGTTCCCGGCATCGGTGAAAAGATGGATGGCCCCAAGATTCTGCCTAATCCTTCATAGACATCGATTTTGCCTTGCTTCATTAAATGCTGAACTCCTTTGTGAAGTTGATCAATTATTTTATTTTTCCGATCCTGTACTAAACTAAAATCAACCGTTACATCACTCGTGATAACTCCAAAATCTTTACTATGCTTGGTTGTTGCATAAACTTCCGCACTTCTAAGGAGCGCTTTACTTGGAATACATCCTTTATGTAAACATGTCCCGCCAAGTTTTCCTTTTTCTACAATAGCTGTTTTCAATCCAAGCTGAGAGGCCCTAATGGCAGCTACATAGCCACCAGTTCCCCCGCCAAGAACGACCAAATCATATTCTTGTGCCATTTTCTTTCCTCCCCAAGTACCTTAAATTTTAGCTCTTTTAAATTTACCCGGATAAACTTTTTCCTCTTCTTCACCTCGCAAGACTCGAAGTGCTCCTTCAGCTAGAGCTTGAAGTTCGTTTTCCCCTGGCTGAACAATAACATCAGCAATCCAATTAATTCGGTCGGTGATAGATTTCACAAATCCTTTTCCGTAGGCAAGGCCGCCAGTCAATATAATTGCATCCACTTTTCCTGATAATACAGCACTAGCAGCCCCAATTTCCTTTGCTACTTGATAGGCCATTGCATCATATACAAGCTTTGCCTCATCATCACCAGCTGCTATTCTTTGTTCTACCTTTACCGCATCATTAGTTCCTAGGTAGCCAACAAGGCCACCTTGGCCCACAAGCATCTTCATTATTTCATCACGGTAATATTCCCCAGAATAACAAAGTGCTACTAAATCCCCAACTGGAACGGTTCCAGCACGTTCAGGGCTAAATGGCCCATCTCCATGAAGACCATTATTTACATCAATTACCTTACCATGTTTATGGATACCAACGGTAATCCCACCACCCATATGGGTAACAATTAAATTCAAGTCATTGTATTTTTCCCCTAATTCCTTTGCTACCCTTCTTGCGACTGCTTTTTGATTCAAGGCATGAAAGATACTTTTCCGTTCAATTAAGGAAAATCCAGAAATTCTCGCTAGTGGTTCAAGCTCATCAACAACAACAGGATCAACGATGAAGGAGGGAATATTTAGTCCAGAAGCGATTTCGTATGCAATGATTCCGCCAAGATTTGATGCATGCTGTCCGGCATAACCAGACCGAAGATCAGCTAACATCACATCATTAACGGCATAGGTTCCACCTTCAATTGGTCTAAGCAAACCTCCACGGCCACATACAGCAGACAGTTTGGAAATATTTATCCCTTCATTATCCAGTATTTCCAAAATTGTTGTTTTTCTAAATTCATATTGATCAATTATATTTGCAAAAGAGTTTATATCCTCTGAATCATGACGAATTGTTTTTTCTAAAATGGAAATATCATTATCGAAAACCCCAATTTTCGTGGATGTCGAGCCTGGGTTGATGACGAGAATCCGATATTCATTATCTTGCAACGTATTTGACCTCCGTTTTGGATTTCTTATGGTTGAAGTCGTATGGTACTTTAATATAACTATAAGTGCCCTATGAAAGGCAAAGACGCTGAATTCCCATTCAGCGCTCTGCGGATATATTTTTGAGGCTTAGTTAAACTTGCCTGTTGATTTCCACTCCAGTCAACATAGCTACAAAAATCAACAATGACCTATAACACAGCCATTTTAATATAAGGTGCCTATCTAGAAATTCTATGACTTAAGATATGATGGCCATTTTGCAGGAATTGGCTTCTTGAATTACGAATCCTTGAAATTCTTTCTTCTGCCATCCGGTCCGCTGCTAGGTATGTTGGAATACCATCACGTTTTGAAATTTCAATTACTTTTTCAATCGTTGCATAAAGCTGTTCAACCTTTTTCATTGCCCGTTCTTGGTTGTAGCCATAGAGTTCATCAGCAACATTGATTACCCCGCCAGCATTAATAACATAATCGGGAGCATAAACAATTCCCATTTCGTGGATGATATCACCGTGACGGGTATCTTTTAATTGATTGTTAGCCGAACCAGCAATAACTTTTGCTTTTAGCTGTGGAATCGTTTCATCATTAATTGTTGCCCCTAACGCACACGGAGCATAGATATCACATTCTACACCATAAATTTCATCAGGGTCTACCGCAAGTGCACCAAATGCTTCAACAGCACGGTTAACCGCCTCTTTATTAATGTCCGTTACAATAAGTTGAGCCCCTTCTTCATGCAAATATTCACAAAGTGTATAGGCTACATTTCCAACACCTTGAACAGCAACTACTTTTCCTTCAAGTGAATCTGTTCCAAACGCCTCTTTTGCCGCTGCTTTCATACCGCGGTAAACACCGAAAGCAGTTACTGGAGAAGGATTACCTGATGAGCCAAATGCCGGTGAAATTCCAGTTACAAAATCTGTCTCTTCATGAATTAAATCCATATCAGCGACTGTTGTACCAACATCTTCAGCTGTAATATATCTGCCGTTAAGTCCTTGGATGTAACGTCCAAATGCACGAAACATGGCTTCATTCTTATCTTTTCTTGGATCGCCGATGATAACTGTTTTACCTCCCCCAAGATTTAATCCTGCGGCAGCATTCTTATAAGTCATTCCTTTTGCTAAGCGTAGGGCATCTTCAATTGCAGCTTCTTCAGATGCATAAGTCCACATACGTGTTCCACCCAATGCTGGCCCTAAAGTTGTATCATGAATAGCAATAATTGCTTTTAATCCTGATTGTTTATCCTGGCAGAATACTACTTGCTCATAATCGTATTGTTCTAAGTACTTGAAAATTTCCATGTAAAATTCCTCCTCGATTATTGACTATCTATTTGTTGTTGCACAGCATAATGCCAGTGCAAGAGAATAAAGCTTACTTTCAGCAGAATCAGCTCTGGACGTTAACACAATTGGTGCCTTTGCCCCGGCTATTACCGCACCGACTTTTGCATTTGCGAAATATATTAATGATTTATATAATACATTGCCTACTTCGATAGTTGGTACTAATAAAATATCTGCATTTCCCGCCACTTCACTATGAATTCCTTTGTGTTCGGCAGCCAGTGTTGATACGGCATTATCTAAACCTAACGGGCCATCTATAATACAATCAGATATTTGTCCTCGTTTATTCATCACAGTTAATAATGCTGCATCTAATGTAGCCTGCATTGCCGGATTAACTACTTCCACGGCAGCAATAGGGGCCACTTTAGGTATTTCTATTCCAATCGACCTCGCAAGGGAAACTGCATTCTTAATAATTTGTGCTTTCTGTTCTAAATCGGGAGCAATATTCATTGCAGCATCTGTTACAATCGTAAAACGATTGAAGCCTGGAACCTCAAATGCAGCAATATGTGATAAAACATTTCCAGTCCTAAGTCCATATTCCTTATTTAAGACTGCTTTTAAGAAAATATTGGTTGGAATATTACCTTTCATTAAGACATTTGCTTCTTTGTTAAAAACGGCCTTTACAGCTAATTCTGCAGCAGCAGCATTAGAATCGGCATTGATAACTTTTAGATAATTATTGCTAATGTTTTTCTGTTTTTTTAATTCAATAATAGAATTTATTTTTTCTTCATCACCAAATAGTATAAAAATGGCGAGATTTCGGTCTAATGCAGCTATAACCGCTTCAATGACTTCTAAATCTTCTGCAGCAGCAACTGCAACAGTGTTTGAACTTACTTGGGCTGCTTTGTTAATTAGTGAATCCAGCAACAAGTTGTCATCAACCCTTTCTCCTCTTACTGCAACTCCCATAATGTAATATGCAATTTCCGTGCCAAACAAACCCCCATGAAAACGCTTTATTATTCATTCTAAAGTGTGAAACATTTTTCATAATACGAAATTTATTGCATGCTATTCTTTTCAATGTTGCATTTTTCAAGCTTATAATATAAATTCCTCACAGACAATCCCAGCGTTTTCGCTGTCAATGTCTTATTTCCGTTTAAGCGAAGAAGTGTCTGCTTAATAATTTTCGTCTCATATTCATCCATCATATCTGATAAGGAACGGTCTATCACAAAGGAATCATTACTGTAGCTTAAAGAAGGTTCATTTGTGCTTTTTTTATTTTTTAACTCTGGTAGGTGATGAACATCAATAAGGAGCTCATAATAATTCATAAAAATAATCGCTCTGCCAAGAATATTTTCTAATTCTCGAACATTTCCTGGCCAGTCATAGTCCATTAACTGGTGTAACGCTGCCGGTGTGATTCCTTCAACGTTTCGTCCATAGTCCTGGCTTATTTTTTGAATAAGCCGCTCATTTAAAAGAGGAATTTCCTCTTTTCGCTTCCTTAATGGAGGGATATGGATTGGCATTCGATTTAAACGATAATATAAGTCTTCCCGAAAGGAGCTTTTAGCAATACCCTTTTCTAAATTGACATTAGTTGCTGCAATAATTCTTACATTAATGGAAATTGGCTTTGTTCCACCGACTCGGATAATTTCTTTTTCTTGAAGTACTCTCAGTAATTTTGCTTGTGTATTCACTGGAAGTTCACCAATTTCATCGAGAAAAATACTCCCATTATTAGCTTCTTCGAAAAAGCCTCTTTTTCCTCCTCTCATTGCACCAGAAAAAGCACCTTCCTCATAGCCGAATAGTTCACTTTCTAACAATGTTTCCGAAATTGCTGCGCAATTGACCCTGATAAATTTGTTATATTTACGGTCGCTTGCATTATGTATAGCATGGGCAAACAATTCTTTCCCGGTTCCTGATTCACCCCTAAGGAGAACGGTTGCAGGTGTTTTCGCTCCTAGTTTAGCTTGTTCAATCGCAAGCATCATTTCATCAGATTGAGCAATTATATCCTCAAAGGTGTATTTCGCTTCAAGCTTGCGGATCAGTTGTCGTGCGCGGTTCAATTCTCTATTCAGTGATTTTATTTCGGACATATCATGAATAACGCCAACACTGCCTTTTAATTTCCCTTTTACGATAATCGGGGCCACATTTACTATTACTTCTCGTTTGTTTGGCCCCACTCTCATCGGAACGCCGCGTACAGCTCTTCTGGTTTGCAACACCTTCATATGCATACTCTCCCCTTCAGAAATATCTGCTGTAGCTGGTTGACCAATAATCTGATCATGGGTCAGTCCAGTAATACGGGAGTATGCTGGATTAATAAGAATGCCTCTGCCATTTTCATCCACAACAGAAATTGCATCATCACTAGAATGGATAATGGCTTGCAACATGGTTTGAATTTCCTTTAAATCCGTAAGTTCCTCAGCAAGATTAACAACCTCAGTAATATCTTTAAAAACAGCAAACGCACCTATTAAGGTCCCATTTTCCTCGATAATTGGAATACGGGTCGTAATGATTTTTCTATCATTACTCAGAACCATTTCTTGGTTTGCTTCAATTCTTCTTGTTTCTAAAATTTGAGGCAGCCTTGTTGTTGGAACAACATCAACAACAAATTTCCCAATTGCCTGTACACTCTTTACACCCATGATTTCTTGTGCCCGTTTGTTGAATAAAATGACCTTTCCGTACTTATCAATAACAATCATTCCATCATTTGCAGCATTAAAGATTAGTTCCTGCTGGTAGGATTCATTTTTGTGCTTTTCAATTAGCTCCTCTTTTTCTTGCATAATTTTTGCGACCAGAAATGCAACGCTTCCTGGAATCAGAATGGTATTTTGACTTTTAGCTTTTCTAAGTTCTTGGAAAACAGTATCGTTTCCTGTTACTTCAATGATAATATCAATAGAACCTGCTAAAAATGATCGCCAGTCTTCCCCTGTTTTTATCCCCTCTTCTTGTGCGAATAAAATCCCCGGTGCATCCAAGTTCCGATCAATTACCACACTGACTTTTAATACTTCAGATTCTTTTAAAATTTTTAAGATTGCCGTACCACCTTTACCAGCACCAACAATCATGACATTTTGCATTTTTTCTACCCCTTTAAGAAATTTTTTTCATATCATCTTAAGAAAAATATGCAACTTTTTTCATATCTATTTTATAACCAATCACAATCCTTGACAAATTTTATCTATATAATAATATTTTGATGAGATATAATCTAAATATGACATGATATTACAGTAAAATTTGAAACTGGAAGGATTTATTTATGAAGCGAATAATTGCCCTCATCATAGTATTGATTCCTGGAATTTTGGCTGCTGTTGGTATTAAATTAATGCGTGATATGTTATTCGGGATTTTACAAGCTCCATTCCCTAATTTATTGTTGCAATTTCTAGCTGGGTTTATCTTTTTTGTCGGCGGTCTAGGGTTTGTGGCAGGATTTATCTTTCATCGAGACCGAAAAAGAAGCAAGGTTCAAAAAAGGTTTAAAAATACAAAATAAAAAGAGGCCTCTACGGTCTCTTTTCATATTGTTTTCGTATTTTTAAAGCTTTGACTGGATCATCCGTAATAAACGCCGTGCAATTAATATTAAAAAGGCGATGCATATCCATCTCTTTATTTACAGTATATGGCCGTACGGCAATCCCATTATTTATTGTATTTATGATAACATCATCAGAAATGACTGAATATTTTGGATGGATCCCCTTTGCTCGGATCGCTTGGGAATAAATCCATGGCATGTATATGCCTTCAAGAAAAAGAGGGGCTATTTCAATTTCAGGTGCTAGGCTATAACTATAGACAATACTATAGTGATTGAAAGAGGAAATAATAATCCGATCGATTAAATCAAATTTCCTGACAAGTTGAATGACTTTTTCTTCCATCCCCTTATAGGGAAATAGCGCATTCTTTAATTCAATATTACATAATAATCTATTGGAAGTAAGCCACTCAAGAACTTCAGTTAATGCAGGTATAGGTTCTTTTTTGCTTTTTAGATTGGCGTTCAATTTCCGAAGATCTTTATATAAGAAATCTTTTACAAACCCGTTCCCGTTCGTTGTTCTGTCTACTTTTTCATCATGAATGACAACTAATTCGCCGTCTTTTGTTAACTGAACATCCAATTCCAACCCATCTGCACCTGCTTTTTCTGCTTCACAAAAGGCTCCTAATGTATTTTCTGCAAAAGAAGCCGAATAGCCACGGTGCGCAAAAATCTGAGTCATATTTTCACTTCCCAACTTTCTAATTGGAGGAATATCAAATGAAACCTTTACAGTTATCACCAGAAACAGCAATAAAGCTATCCCAAAAGTTAAATGTGCCTATAGAACAGATTATGCATATGCCCCAACATATTCTCATCCAAAAACTGATGGAATTGGAGAAAGAGGAGAAAAAACAACATAAATAAAAACCAGCTTTAAGTGTTAAAAAAAAGGCTGTGTTAATCTTGGCTGTTGATTTCCGCTTCAGGCGCTTCGCTTTCCGCGGGCGGTCAGGGGAGCCTTCTCGGCGCTAAGCGCCTGCGGGGTCTCCCCTGATCCGTCCTCCCGCAGGAGTCTTCGCAACTTCCGCTCCAATCAACTTGGCTATAAAATCAACAATGACCTTTAACACGGCCTAAAAAAAAGCCTTCAATTCTTTCGATGAAGGCTTACAATTAATTATTATTTCAAGATGCCTTGTGTTCAAGCCTCAATTTATCCGCAACCATGGCAATAAATTCAGAATTGGTCGGTTTTGCCTTAGACATGCTGTGGCGTCCTATCAACGTTTTACCTTCGTTATTATCGTACCATTCCGATAAATTCATCGCAATCTCAAACGAAAATTCATCGGAATAAGGAGGCGCTAAAATTGGCGCAATATCAATTCAAAAAACGCAGCAAGATACGTAATAATTTCGACCTCGGACAGTCTATCGAAAAATTTCTTCAAGCGTGACGACTCGAAAATAAATCGCCTAAAACGATTAAAACGTATGGTCAAACGCTTAGCAAGTTTATGGAATGGATAGAATCCGAAGGTTCGCCGGAAATAACATCGGACACCATACGCAATTACATTCGCTATATGAGCGAGGAAAAAGAAAAGTGGAGCGATCACCCGACGAACCCAACGAAAGGAATCGGAATATCACCTCGTACAATTAATAATATTATCCGTGTCCTGCGTGTATTCTTTAATTTTCTCGTAGGCGAAAGAATTATTTCGGAAAATCCGGCGGCCGGCGTCAAGTTACAGAAGGAACAAAACGATACTTTCGAAATATTTACGGACGAGGACGTTATCAAAATATTATCCGCGCCAAATAAGAAAATGTATACGGGCTTTCGAGACTACGTAATGATGCTCGTTTTAATCGACACCGGGCTTCGCATTGGCGAGTTGACTAGTATAAAAAGAGGAGACGTTAACTTTCAGAACCGCCAAATCATTATTCATGCGGAGAACTCGAAAAAGAATGAAACACGCGTAGTCCCTATTTCGCAGAAAACAGGTAAGGAACTTGCGGAGCTGACCGACTTTATTAACGGTGATGACAACGATTATGTATTTCTAACCCAGTTCGGTGAACGATACCTAGCCGATACATTCGCTAAGATGCTTAAGAAATACGGTAAGAAGGCCGGCATTCAGAACGTGAGGATATCACCCCACACTTTCCGGAATTACATGGCGGTCAAATTTCTTAAGTCGAAAGGTGATCCGTTTACATTAATGAGGATACTCGGACATAAAGACATTTCGATGACCAACCGCTACATTAAATATAGTGACGTTGATATATCGGAGCTGTTTGAGATGTCCAGCCCGGTAATGAATCTGATTGATTCCGGGAACAATCGGAAGCGCGGAAGGTTGAAGTTTATTTAATAGAAGAAAGCCGTCCTTATTGGGCGGCCTTAATCAAAAAACGCATTAACTGAAATATCTCCGTCCTCACTATCCGCTTCATACCACTCGGTGTTTTCATACTCTGAAAGTTGCGCACCGCCTAAATTTAGCTTTTTCGAAAGACCTTTCGTAATAGTTTCAGCTTGTGCTTCCGAAATGCCGTGTACATCTACGGTTATGTTAGGTTGGACTCCATACTCCGAAACAAAATAATCTTGGAAGTCACCCAATGAATCTGCACTCCCTTTTCCGGAACCTTCACTCGTTGCAATTAGCGTAATAATGATCGAAGTAATTGCGATAATACCTACGGATAATAAAATAACGACGTTCTTATTTAACTCGTTAACCTTCGCCAACATTAACCGTACCCCCTTATTAATCTATACGTCTAGTCCCATAAAAGATTCATATTTCCAGTAAAAAATTCCCAGATTAAGTTGTATTCAATCTGTATAACTATGCGTTTTCGGGTTAAAAAGCCCCAACTCAATGTCGAGTCTAATATATTTTGTTTTATAAGTTTGCCACGCTGCAAACATGAAGCGCCAGGCTATCGACTTAGCGAAATTTATTATATGCTAGAGTATATTGTGGATTTTCTTGTTGAACTACCATGAAAATAAACTTCTGTAATTCAGGAAAAAAGGCAATACTGAAGAAGACGCAGCTCATTCATTTTTAAAAAAGGGGAGAGCGCCTAATTCATGATCTTTGTAATCGAGTTGAATAGATTAAGATGCTTCTGGTTCTTGTAAAGTAA
>NZ_JAGGQR010000085.1:0-5402 GCF_018613205.1 Bacillus sp. ISL-46 | reverse complement strand
GAAGTAGGAAATCCTACCTTCATGCAAAGAGAAGAAATGTTGATACAGCATAAATTAGAAGTGCAGAAGAAAATTGAAGAAAGCTTAAAACACTTGGAAGAAATAAACTATAAAATAGCCATGTATGAACTTCAGAAAGAAGAGGTTAGGAAAAATCCTAATTATAACTTTAAATGTCATGGTCTGGAAAATAAGATTGTGAATTAATGTACTTACGCTAACGGGTGCTTGAGTTGAAGATCCAGCTGCCGAATGAGGCGGCTTTTTCTTATTGAGCTAACGACGCAGGATTGTTGAACAAGGATATATCTGTCAAAAATGACATTGTAGATTTCAATTTCTTTAGGAGGTATATATTGAAAAAATTCCGAGGAAAGAAACGTTATTTTCGTGAACTATGGAAACAAACAGAAGTAAATACATGTGACATTCAACTTGATGAGTGGTTCGATTTTTGGCATGGACATCTTGATTTTTGGGGAATTGGTAATGATAGTGTGAGATTTAGAAAAGAACATGTAAAAGCACATATGGCTTTATACAATAACTTATTAAAAGAACTTGAAACATTTAATAAACCATACCAATCTTGGGTGTTAATTAACTTGAATGACGCTGGACAAGATGCAGTATTTATTCATACGTTCAATCCCAACAGTGACAATTATCCATATAAAAACCATAATATTGACTGGAATTGCAGTATTCTTAACACTTTCAAGGAACTAATAGATAAAAAAAGTTATAATGTGGGCTTTTTAAGTAATGAATATGGAGAAAGGTATTATATCCAATCCAAGTTTTATGGAACTCCGTTATAAACTTGCTTGATACAAGTCTTATGAGACATTATGAAGTCTAATTTAAAGGTGATTTAATTATGTATCAATAGGTTCTACTCCATTGAGATTGTGAAGAGATGTACTTAAACTACCATGAAAATAAGTTTCTTCAAGATAAGAAAAATGACAAAACTTAAAAAGACCCTGCTCAATCGTTAAAAAAAAGAGGAGAGCGATAATTAATAAGTCTATGGATTAGGGTTGACTGGATTAAGGTCAGTATCAGTATTGACACTTCCTACCCATTTTCATTCTCTGTGGTGCAGCACTGATTTTGTGCTGCATGGATGGCTAACGGGCAGGTTAGTTTAACAAGGTATTCCAATCTTTGGGGTACTTTTAAGGGAAAGCCCAAAAGGAATATAATCCTTTCGGGCTTTGAATGGAGTTTATCTACTACTGTTAATTTCTTTAATGAACCGTTCAATTGTTTCTTGTATACTCATCACACCAAGGTTTCCCTCTTTTCGCTTTCTTAACGCCAAGGATTGGTTCTCCATCTCTTTATCACCGATAACAAGCATGTAAGGAATCTTTTGTTTTTCAGCTTCTCTAATCTTCAATCTCATCTTCTCAGCCCTATAATCGACTTCCACACGCAATCCTGCTGATTCCAATTGGGATTTCACTTCATTTGCAAAAACTGCGTGTGAATCAGAAATAGGTATTATTTTTGCTTGAACAGGTGCCAGCCAAAGTGGAAACTCCCCAGCAAAATGTTCAATTAAAATTGCCATAAAACGCTCTACGGAACCATAGATGGCTCTATGAATCAAAACGGGAAGATGAAGTTTATTATCTTCACCTACATAAGCACAATTAAACTTTTGAGGCATTTGAAAATCCAATTGGACTGTACCACATTGCCAGCTTCTTCCAAGTGAATCTAAAATATGAAAATCTATTTTCGGACCATAAAATGCCCCATCACCAGGATTAATCTGGTAATTAACTCCTTTACTCTTCAAAACAGATTCCAACGCTAATTCAGCTTTACCCCAGATTTCTTCGGAACCCATGTACTCTTCTGGTCTCGTAGAAAGCTCTACTTTATATTCAAAACCAAAGTGGGAGTAAAACTCATCTACTAACTCAAGAACTTTATCAATTTCGGACTCAATCTGGTCAACTCGAACAAATAAATGTGCATCGTCTTGAGTAAAGGAACGCACTCTTAAAAGTCCATTTAAAGAACCCGAAAGTTCATGTCTGTGAACTAATCCAAGTTCTGCAAAACGGATAGGTAATTCTCGATAGCTTCTTCGTTTGCTGTTGAAAATTAATATAGCACCAGGACAGTTCATTGGCTTAATGGCATAATTTTGTTCATCCACATTGGAAAAATACATATTTTCATGATAATGATCCCAATGACCTGATTGTTCCCAAAGTTCCTGTTTCAACATAATGGGTGTTTTAATTTCTTGATAGCCTGCCTTTTTGTGTTTCTTTCTCCATAAATTTTCAAGTTCATTCCGAATCACCAATCCATTTGGTAAGAAAAAAGGCATTCCTGGAGCCTCATCCATTGAAGTGAACAGTTCTAACTCTTGACCTAGCTTTCGATGATTTCTTTTTTCTGCTTCCAGTTGATTAGACATTTTTATTCCTCCTGATTTTAAGTTGTATTAAAAAAGACCACACTCATCCCAATAATAGGGACGAGTGTGGTCGTGATTCCACCCTGATTCCATAAAACACAATTAAGAATGCTTTATGCTCAAAAAGATAACGGATTTACCGATTATAGATACTTTGAATGATACATTTCCCTATAATAGCTCCAAGGTGGTAAATCATTCACTTTTCTTCAGGGCTTCCAGCCAATGACCCTGTTCTCTGATAAGAAAACGAAGAATGATTCATGTCCTTTTCAACGCCTAACTATTTAATTTTGTATAAAAAAAGACCACACTCATCCCAATAATAGGGACGAGTGTGGTCGTGATTCCACCCTGATTCCATAAAACACAATTAAGAATGCTTTATGCTCAAAAAAGATAACGGATTTACCGATTATAGATACTTTGAATATACATTTCCCTATAATAGCTCCAAGGTGGTAAATCATTCACTTTTCTTCAGGGCTTCCAGCCAATGACCCTGTTCTCTGATAAGAAAACGAAGAATGATTCATGTCCTTTTCAACGCCTAACTATTTAATTTTGTATAAAAAAAAGACCACACTCATCCCAATAATAGGGACGAGTGTGGTCGTGATTCCACCCTGATTCCATAAAACACAATTAAGAATGCTTTATGCTCAAAAAAGATAACGGATTTACCGATTATAGATACTTTGAATGATACATTTCCCTATAATAGCTCCAAGGTGGTAAATCATTCGTTTTTCTTCAGGGCTTTCAGCCAATGACCCTGTTCTCTATCAAGAAAATGTACCAATGATTCATGTCCTTATCATAGCCTAATTAGATTTGTGATTTATTCTTGTTGAAAAATATAATACACATATTTAAAAATGTCAAGTATTGTATTACAAGATACAATGACCGAATATAAATTCTAATAACTAGGGTATCAGTTGAATTAGAATTATACCAGGTAGGAATTTGTGTGAGAAGTGTTGAATGTCTTGTGAATAGTTTCACTTAAACTAACGGGTGCTTTAGCTCAAGAACGATTTTGCTGCTTCGGCAGCCTTTTTTTCGTTGTTCCACTAACTGGCCCTTATATATAGTATCAACTTAAAAAAAGTTAAAGGAATGCACCTTTTATCGTTGTTTACATGTATTCATAGGTACGGGATTTAAAAACTTGAATTAAGCCCTCTTTGGGTAACAATAGATCCTGTGATTAAGCAGTCTCTTCATCAGGCAACTAGTCTATCATTCATCCCTACCGCGCTTTCGCTTACTAGCCTTGAAGTTTAGTGTGGAAGGAGTACACTTCCACACTAAACTTCAAGGTCGTATCTTTCCCCTGTTAGACATATCTATTTCCATATCTTTGAATACGTTGAATACTATAAAAAATAACTCTATATAATGTGTTAGCAAAGATAGAAATTCGGTCATTTTTGTATCATTACTTACGTTGAATACGGTAGAAATTCATACTATATATAAGGGCAGGATAGTTTAATAAAAAGTGAATGGTAGGAAATACTAATACCTGAAATTTCGAATAGAATTGAGGTAGTAAATTGGTATTTCTGATACGTTTATTCATTGTCCTAATCCTGTTAAATTGTTACCCAATGATAATTATGGCTAAAGAAATTAAGTATAATCACAACAGCAAAACTATTTCAGAAATAAAGAAAGAAATTGACTTTACCGTTTTAACTCCAAAAAGGATTCCTGATGATTGGACATTAGATACCAAAACATCCCCTTGGATAATGCTTCATTATATGGACAGCAAGGACACAAAGTTGATGGTTGCTATTCATTTGAGAAGAGGTTTTCCGTTATCATATGAAGATTTTCCCCATTCTCAGCAAGTTGATATTAATGGAAACACAGGTTATTTTCAGGAATGGATAGATAGTGGTGAAGTTGATAAAAATGGAGACACCATAACTGGTGGCTTACTTAATTGGGTACAGAATGGTACTTATGTAAAAATGAATAGTTCAAGATTACCGAAAGAAAAAATGTTAGAAATTGCAAGGTCAATGCATTAACGTTTCTTCAACAAATGTGGGCTGCTTCGGCAGCTTTTTTGCTTGTTCCACTAAAGGGCAGGTTAGCACAATAGTGATAAACCATTTTGTGGTAAAATATGATGTGTAATAACAGCTATATTTGAGGTGGAAAATGCATGCAAAATGAATTAGGTAAAGTCACCTGTTTCATAACTAGGGAAAAGGATTCAATAATAGAACTTCTTTTAATTAAACACCCCAATGCTGGTATACAATTTCCAGCAGGTACTGTCGAAATAAACGAAGATTTCGAACAAGCTGCCCTGAGAGAAGCTTATGAAGAAACTGGTATAGAAGAATTTGTTTCATGTAACTTTATTGGGAAGCAAGAAATTAAGTTATCTGGTAAATACACAATTTTTCGAAAGACGATAGTTTATTCAAGACCTGACTTATCAAGCTTCCAGTGGGCTGAATTTAGAAGGGGTATCACTGTTCAACATGAACGCAGACATGGGCAATATGTTCAAGTTTCTTACCAAGAAGGAGATAAATTTCCGAATCCAAATTATATAACTTACCAGATAACGGGTTGGGTGGAAGAAGCAAATTTAGCCTCAAAAGTCTCAAGATATTTTTACCACCTAAAATCAAACAATGACCTTAACGAGTGGGAAATAGAATCAGATAATCATACATTTAAATTATTTTGGTCTCCACTCGGTAAGTTGCCAGAGATTGTTTCTCCACAAAACGAGTGGCTTGAATATGTGTTAAATGAGTTGAATTATATATTTTAAAATTTCTTTTTTCAAAGCTATTGGATATGTCGTTTTTTTATGGATAAAAGAAAATTTGTGAAGAAATGTACTTAAGCTAACGTGTAGCATTACTTCAACAATGGGGTAATTCCATTTTCTTATTCAAGTAACGGGGCAGTTTAGTTGTGCGAA
>NZ_JAGGQR010000084.1:0-23226 GCF_018613205.1 Bacillus sp. ISL-46 | reverse complement strand
AGAGTAGGACGTTGCCAGGCAAACGAAGGATAACCATTTAAGGTTGTCCTTTTTATTGGTTTTAAATATACAAAAAAGGGCAATGATCTCAAAAATCATTGCCCTTTTCCACGCCTGAAATATCGAAGGCTACCGTTTCAATCTTCTTAATACCTTATCTTCAAAATCTGCCTTATTTATATCCAATCCCATAACTTCATTTCTAAAAGTCTTGAAACGTCCATTTTCCACTTCCAATGTGAAATATCCTCTTTCACTTAAAAGATTAATGTCCCCAATAATATTTTTCCTGAGTACAGGATCAAATAAATTCACTAAGTTAGGGTTGCTTGGATGAGGTTTGAACACGCATCCTTGTTCCACGCATGTTCTTATTATATTTTGGACCTTTGGATGGGCAATACTTTCAATTTTTTTGTTTACTTCGGTACTATACATATTCAATCGTCTCCTTTCCCGTCTTAAAACGATATGCAAATGACTAAACTAATATGCTTACCTAAAATAGCAACATATAAGTCTATGCTTATATTAGAAGGATATATGTATTTTCATGCTAAAATAGATAAATGCTTGTATCAGATTCTACTTTGGAATGAAGTCTAGTTCATAAATCGTGCAAAGTCTGTTGGTTAATCTTATTGAAATAAATGATTAATGAGAGAGATGACTAGAAATGAGGTATCGGTATGATTCACATTGTAAATGGGGATGTAGTGGGTAGTAAGCTAGGAAATCTTCCTAGAGATGTTCTAGTTTGGCGGGAAATGTATGATTTTGGTCCATTATCCGAAGATATTAGGGAGGAAAATTGGATCCATCGCAGGGCCAGTTTTTTTGAAGAAAAATTAGCTATTCCTGCTGAGTTATTTAGTCGGAATTGTAAAGACCAAAATCGATATCTTGATGAAATCCCTAGAGATAAAGAGATTGTACTATGGTTTGAGCGCGATCGGTATGATCAAACGATGTTAATGTATTTGCTAAACGAATTATCAAAAAAAGAGTTTAGAAACCTATGGTTGGTGACTATTGATGAGTATGAGGGGGTAGAACCTTTTTATGGCCTTGGTCAATTATCATCTCAGCAATTGGAAGGACTTTATTATCAAAAGAAACAACTAGTAACAGATGAACAAATAATAGAAGCTATTACTGGCTGGAGAGCTTATACATCTAAGAATCCGATAGATATTGAAAAATGGATGGCTTCATCAAAAGAAAAATTACCTTTTTTAAAACAGGCATTTCAATCACACTTAAGCTACTTTCCCTCAGTGCATACAGGTCTAAATGTAGTAGAAACCTTAGTTTTAAACTATCTTGATAAAAATACATGCTCGTTTGGAGAATTATTTCAATCGATAAGTATGCAAAGAATTAATGATGGGATAAGTGATCTTTATTTTGCGGCCATGCTAAACGAGCTGATGCAGGGACCCTATCCATTGTTGGAATGTGATTATCCATTACCCAACTATCAAAATCCGGAACCCAATGCAAAGCTAAGGTTAACTTCCCATGGTTTAGATGTTTTAACTGGACAAAAAGTTCATTGTGAATTTATGGGACGTGATTGGTGGATTGGGGGGGTATTCCAAAAAGAGAATAAATGGTTTTGGGATGGGAACAAACTTATTAAAAAGGGTGATTAAAAGTAGTGGGGGACTGACCCTTTCTAGTTAATAACAAAGAGCGAGCCCCACGGCCACGCTCTTTGTGTGTTATTTTTAAAAGGATTATTCTTTAATGAATTCTTTTGTACTTCTTATGGTATCAATTGGACGAACCAATTTCTCGATTTGTTCCCGTTTTGGTTCTAAGAATGGCGGTAATGATAATTTTTCACCTAATGTTTCGTAGGGCTCATCTCCCATAAATCCTGGGCCGTCTGTGGCGAACTCAAATAGAATCTGCGGTGCAACTCTTGTATAAAGTGATCCGAAAAAGTAGCGATCGACGAATCCAGATGTTTGGAATCCAAAGCTCTCCATATGTCCAATCCATTCTTCTAGAACGGAACGATCGTCGACACGGAATGCCGCATGATGTACCGTCCCAAATCCTTGGCGTGCTTGAGGAAGAACCGCATTATATTCGACTACTACCTGAGCGCCATTGCCGCCTTCACCTACTTCAAATAAATGAAACGCTCCTTCTTGTGCAATCTCTTTAAATAGAAGAACTTTTTCCATCATTTCTTTAAAGTAATCAAAATTAGCGACACGAACAAAGATCGGGCCTAATCCAGTAATCGCATAGTCTAATGGAATCGGTCCTTTTTGCCATGGGGTACCAGCTGCAACACCATTATTATTTTCATCTGAAATCAATTGGTATTGCTGGTCATCAAAATCAACAAACGACAGTGTTTTTTTACCAAATTGCTCTTTAATTCCTGTATGTTTTACCTCTAAACGGTCAAAGCGTTTCACCCAATATTCAATCGCCGCATCAGTTGGGACACGGAAGGAAGTCTTTGAAATTTCGTTGGTACCATGGACCCCTTTAGGTATGCCAGGAAAGTCAAAAAAAGTCATATCGGTTCCAGCACTGCCAATATCATCGGCAAAGAATAAGTGATAGGTTTGAATATCATCTTGGTTAACGGTTTTCTTAACTAAGCGCATCCCTAATACATTCGTAAAAAACTCATAGTTTTTTTCTGCGCTGCTCGTAATGGCTGTTACGTGGTGCATACCTTTTAATCCATTCATTTTGAATCCTCCAATTTATCCTCTATTTCTTATTTAATAAGTATCTTCTAAACCAATTTGAAATATTATCTTTAAACTATTTATCTTTAATTCGAGATAAATATAACATGAAATTAATATGCTGTCAAAAAGTTCGTCCTAAAAGTTTTCACAATTACCTTGTTACTAATGATGTTAATCACAAACAATCAGTTTAGGAAGTGTTAAGTTATTAATGAGAACAAATATCAAAAGTATTTTGAAATAGTAAAGGAGAATCCTGATATGAGTGAATTCATTAATAACCGTGAACAATTAACTAGTGAAAATACAGAACGCGTAGATATACTAAAACAACTTTTTATGGATCTTCATAATGGACGAAATCTTGATGAGGTCAAAGCGCATTTTGATGCGTTTGTCGGGAAAATAACCGTCGATGAAATAACCCAGTTACAACATGATTTTGTCGAAGAGGGAAGTATTTCTGCTGCTGAACTTAAGCATATCTACAAGCAGCATTCATCCATTTTTCAAGGAACGATTAAAGAAGAAAACCATCAAAATGGAAGACCTGAAGACCAGGCAGGTCATCCAATTCATACCTTTAAACTCGAAAATCAAGAGGTTGATAAGCAGTTAACCACCAAGCTTCAAGTACATTTAGAGGAGTTTGTCAAAGAAGATTCAGCTGAAAATATCTATAAGCTAATCGAAGATATTAATCTATTGCTCGATATTGATAAGCACTATAGCCGAAAAGAGAATTTGATTTTTCCCTATTTAGAAAAGTACGGGATCTACGGCCCCACAACAAATATGTGGAGAATCGATGATTTCATCAGAGACGCGATTAAGGACGGCAGACAAAAACTTGCCCATTATTACGGCGACAAGCAGGCTGTTATCGGGGTTTTAAATTATGTCATTCAAGAAGTAGCGGGAATGATTTATAAAGAAGAAAACATTCTCTTTCCTATGGCTTTGAAGAATTTAACAGAAGATGAATGGGTCAAAATTGCCCATGAAAGTGATGAAATTGGCTTTTGTCTGATTGCTCCTGCAGTAGAATGGAAGACTGAAAAAAAAGCACTAGATGAAAAGGCAATCTCTGAAGGCTATATTAAAATGGAAACCGGTATTCTTTCCTTAAAACAGCTGGAGCTCTTATTAAACCATTTACCCGTTGACATCACCTTCATTGACCAAGATGATGTGGTTCGGTATTTTTCACACGGAAAAGAAAGAATTTTTGCGCGGACGAAAGCAATTATTGGTCGTACCGTTCAAAACTGCCACCCGCCTAGAAGTGTCCATGTCGTAGAGGAACTGTTGGCAGATTTTAAGTCCGGTAAAAAAGAGTCTGAGGATTTTTGGATTAAGTTCAAGGATAAGTATGTCTATATCCGTTATTTTGCTGTTCGGGATGAGAACGGGAAGTACATTGGCACCCTTGAATTCACGCAAAATATTGACCCAATCAAAGCAATTGAAGGGGAAAAACGAATTCTAGAATAATATATAAAAACTGCCATCCACCGATGAGATCAATCGTCGAGAAATGGCAGTTTTTTTTATAGATTGGTCATATTTTCATTGTTTGATTTTACGACAATTCGAGACAAATACAGAGTTTGCGTCACTTTTAGTGTCGATAAAAAAGCAGGGTATTTTCACAAAGCTGTAACAGGTTAAACGGAAAAATGGAAGAAAACGGAGATAATAAGAGTATAAGTAGTTCCAATGACAGTCTCATTCAAAAAAATTTTACGAGGAGGGAAACAATGAAGCAAAAATGAATTGCTTTGCTATTGGCTGGAGGAAGGGGAACAAGATTAAACCTGCTTACAAAATCCCTAGTTAAACCAGCAGTACCATTTGGTGGGAAATACCGAATCATTGATTTTGCCTTAAGTAACTGCAAGAATTCCGGAATTGAGACCGTTGGAATTTTAACGCAATACAGACCTTATGTTTTGCATTCACATCTTGGCCATTGCAATTATTGGAACTTGTATAATCGATATGGGGGCCTAACGATTCTCCCGCCATTTCAGCGCAGTAACTCTGGGGTAGAATGGTATGAAGGGACGTCACATGCTGTCTTTCAAAATATTGAATTTATTGAGCAGCATAAACCTGAGCATGTGCTCATTCTATCTGCAGACCAAATCTATAAAATGGATTATTCTTTGATGCTCGAGCAGCATATTGAAACAAAAGCGGACGGTACCATCGCTGTCGTAGAAGTTCTGTGGGAAGACGCGAGCCGCTTTGGTCTCGTAAAAATTGATGATGAAAGCTATAAAATTATCGATTTCGAAGAAAAGCCGGAAAATCCGACCACGAATTTAGCATCGATGGGTATTTATATTTTCAAATGGTCTGTTTTAAAGGAATACTTGCTACAAGAGGAGCAAAAAGAATTTACTCATCGCGATTTTGGCAAGGATATTCTTCCTTCGATGCTAAGTGCAGGAATGGAGTTATTTGCCTATTATTTCAATAACTATTGGAAGGATGTAGGCACCGTCCGTAGTTATTGGGATGCCAATTTAGACCTTTTGAATAGGGATAGTAATATCTTCCTCCTGAATCCTGAATGGAGAATCCATACTGTCGAAAGTAATGCGCCCCCGTTATTTGTGGATGAGTCAGCCACGGTCCACCAATGTTTACTGAGTGAAGGCTGTGAAATTTACGGTACGATCGAAAAGTCCGTTGTGTATAGCGGTGTGAAGATTGGAAAGGGGGCGCGAATTATAAATGCAGTCATCTTGCCAAATACTATTGTTGAAGAGAACGCCTGGATTGAAAATGCGATCATCGGCAGCCAAACGGTAGTCAAGAATGGGGTCATCATTGTCTCGAAGGATCCTAATACCCATTTAATGGTTGTTAAATAATGTAACAGTCGACCCGGCGCTTCACGATGTAGGATCCAAAACCAATGTGTTAGCAGTATCATCCTAAGAAATTCCATGAAGCGTTCACCGCTTGATTATCGGTTCACTTGTCAAATAAATGAATAAAAAATTCACAATTATATATTTTCAATATTTAAAATGGTAAACTAGAAAAAATATCTTTTATACAAGGGGAAGGTTACGATGATTAAAGCGATTTTTTTTGATTTAGATGATACACTGCTATGGGATCAAAAGAGTGTGAAAGAAGCCTTTGCTGCTACGTGTAAAGTAGCTGAGCAACGGTATGGGGTCGATGTGGACCAACTAGAAGAGGCTGTTCGAGAAGCAGCAAGAAACATTTATGCTTCCTATGAATTTTACCCTTTTACGCAAATGATTGGGATTAATCCGTTTGAAGGGTTATGGGGTAATTTTTTAGATGATCAGGATGATTTTAAAAAGATGAAGGAAATGGTTCCTACCTATCGAAAGGACGCTTGGACAGCTGGTTTGAAATCATTGGGCGTGGATGACACGGATTTTGGATTCGAGTTAGCGGAACGGTTCCCACAAGAGCGTAGAAACCTGCCGTTTGTCTATGAGGAATCATTTAAAATTCTTGATACGTTAAAAGAGAATTACCAGTTGCTGCTGTTAACAAATGGTTCACCCGATCTTCAAAAAACAAAACTAACGATAACACCTGAACTGGTTCCATATTTTGATCAAATTGTTATTTCAGGGGATTTCGGCAGAGGGAAGCCTGATCCGACCATTTTTGAACACGCACTCTCGCTTATGTCGGTTCAAAAGGATGAGGTCCTTATGGTGGGGGATAATTTAATGACAGATATTCTTGGAGCGAATCGGGCAGGAATCAAAACGGTTTGGATTAACCGTCATGACAAAGCCAGAAATGAAGTTATCCCTACTTATGAGATTACCCATTTGGAAGAACTTTTTCCATTATTAGAGGAATTAAAGAAAAAATAAAATACAAACTAATTGAAAGATTGCCGTATATATAGGGAGTTTCCTATATATACGGCAATTTTTTGTATGGATGAAAATGGTGTGCAACAATTATGCTAATTATTTTTCTAGAAAAGTATTGATGAGAAAAATGAAAAATATATCATTTTCACAACTATTTACCAAAATCTTATAAAATAGGTTGAAAAATAAACATATCTTCTTTCGAAATTATCTAACTAATCTCAAAAATAGGTTGAATTTTTCTCGATAGGATAGTAATATTATTCTCGGAATATATCATTATACAGATTTTTTTAGAATTAATTATTTAGGGAGAGAACATCTAGGTGGGAGTAGCTAATATGCAAAATAAATTACCATTTTCAAGGTATTTCGTTATAGGAGTAATGTTGTTTGCCTTGTTTTTCGGGGCAGGGAATTTAATTTTTCCAGCAGCACTTGGTCAAAATGCAGGGTCAAATGTGTGGATGGCGGTGACAGGCTTTTTAATTACCGGAATTGGGCTTCCGTTTCTTGGAATCCTGGCAATGGGGTTCTCGGGGAGCAAGAACTTAGAGGAGCTGGCAAGCAGGATCCACCCGGTCTATGGGGTTATTTTCACATCGCTTCTTTATTTGACGATTGGGCCATTTTTTGCCGCACCTAGGACGGGCGCAGTAGCCTATGATATTGGGATCGCACCGTTTGTAAGTGAAAGTTTTGGTCAAATTGGATTATTTGTATTCACTGGTTTGTTTTTTATTGTGACCTTGTGGTTTTCATTAAACCCAGCAAAGCTTGTGGACCGTGTGGGGAAAATCTTATCTCCTGCTATTATCATTCTAATTTTTATCTTATTAGTAATGGTTATTGTCAAGCCAATCGGTTCAATTGAGGCACCACAAGCAACATATGCAAGCGGGGCGTTCATGAAAGGATTTATGGAAGGTTATAACACAATGGATGCACTTGCATCGCTTGTATTTGGGATCATCGTTATCAATTCAATTCGTTCGATGGGTGTAACGTCTACACGAGGTATCCTTATAGCATCAGCTAAGTCTGGACTGATTGCGACCATTTTTCTTGGAATCATCTACGTTGGCGTTGCTTATTTAGGGGCTTCAAGCACAAGCGTGTTCGGACTTTTTGATACTGGAGGTCCTGTTCTGGGGAAGGCATCTTCCTATTATTTTGGCACATTTGGTACGGTTATGTTGTCGGTTATTATCTTACTCGCTTGTCTAACAACGAGCATCGGCTTGATGACAGCTTGCGGCGAATACTTCCATACACTGGTACCGAAAATCAGTTACAAAATGTGGGTGCTTTTCTTTTCGCTCGTTTCGTTTGTAATCGCAAACTTTGGTTTAGCGAATATCATTAATTTTTCCATACCTGTATTAATGTTTTTATATCCATTGTCGATTGCCTTAATGCTGCTGACTTTTTTGTCCAAGCTGTTTAACCATTCACGGATTGTTTATGTAACAGCCATTTCAGTCACCTTTATGATTAGTATTATCGATGGGCTTAAAACATTCTGTGATCTGGTTGGAATCGAATATTTTGGGTGGCTAGCGCAGATTGTTGCGTTTTATGATCGAGTATTGCCTTTTTATAACAATGGGCTCGGCTGGCTGCTGCCTGTTTTGGTTACCATCTTAATTACAGGGATTTTTGTCAGTGTGCAGAATTTCTCCGCACACCGCATAAAGAATAAGACTGAAAGTGCCTTATAGCATTGTAAAAACATCAAAAAATAAAATTAATCCTAAATACCTATTTGCATTCCTTACTAATCTCTGTTATAGTAAGGGAGAATTATTTTTGTTAGTCGGTAGGATAATAAGTGCTAAACTTTCTGTCTTGAAGATCTGAGCAAGGATAGTAACACAATGTGTGCACAGCACACGAGGAGGAAACAACAAATGGAACAAGGTAAAGTGAAATGGTTTAATGCAGAAAAAGGATTCGGATTCATCGAACGCGAAGCAGGAGACGATGTATTCGTACACTTCTCAGCTATCCAAAGCGAAGGTTTCAAATCTTTAGACGAAGGTCAAGCTGTAACATTTGAAGTAGAACAAGGTCAACGTGGACCCCAAGCTACTAACGTTCGTAAAGCATAATAAGACCCAAAATATAAAAAGACTCTCTTAATGGGAGTCTTTTTTTGTTGGTAAAATTCGGGGCAAATAAAAAACCCTACTCTGCAGTTGAGTAGGGCGGTCTTATGAAAACGTAAAGTAAATGGTAAACAAAGTATAGCATACATTCCTTCCAATCCCTAATTTTTTTAAATTGATAGAAAATTACTAACTATAATTCCTTTATAAGCTCATATCGGATGAATATTTAAGGTGAAGGTTCAATACCTTAAGAAGTAACTCGGGTTTGTTTTTGATAACGTGTTTTTAAGATTCCTGTTGGCTTTTCCCAAAAGCAAGGCAAGTGGACAGTATTTTGATTGAATATTTCTATTAATTCATGAAAATTCTTCATTTCATATACATTAAAGGCGACACCATTTTCGGTTTTTACCTGAAAATAACGTGTTGTTGTGTTATTTTCACCTGCAGATTCTCTTTCGTAATAGTGGGTTTCGGTAACTTGTTCCCAGGCGTAGTCGTTTACAAAGATTCCTTTTCGCTTATTAATGATTGTGACAGTGAACCCTTTTTCACGACAGGAAACGGTGGTGTCGTTGCCAAAGTATCGCATCCACAAAAAAATGACAACTCCAATCACAAAGATAAACGAACCGATCCAAATATTGAGAAACATGAATCCAATCCCTATAACACCAAAAATGATTCCAAAAACAACGGAAGATTTGGAAGACGTTTTATTCGAAAATTCTCTGTTAATGAAAATCCCCCCTTTAGTAAGAAGGGTATGCAGTCCTTGGTTTTAAATGACTGGACGTGCCTTACAGACTATATAAAAATTAAACGACAAAAAACTGCGTCCCCCATTTTGAGGTGACGCAGTCGTTTAAGCAGAAAAATTTTAGTTTTTAATTATAGATCGTTGCTCTTCTGTGTTCAATAATTGTAAAAGCTCTCGAACAGCATAGGCAAAACCATCTTCGTCATTAGTCTTTGTGATGATATCGGCTTTTTGCTGAACATGGACAGGGGCATTTCTCATGGCAACTGAAGTGGTTGCTACTTCAAACTGGGCAAGGTCATTGCCGCCATCCCCAAAAGCGATTATTTCATCAAAAGAAAGATTCAACATTTTTTGGTAACGTAATAGAGCTTTTCCTTTATGAGCTTCGTTTGAAGTGATTTCCACATTATTTGGAAAGGAGGAAGCGATCGAAATATCAAATTTCCCTGCTAATGCCGCTTTAACCTCTGCTATCATTTCTATTTGCTCCGGGTGTACCAAGGCAATAAGTTTATAGATTTTTACATTGTCTTTTTCAAGAATTTCATCATAATTGAATTCTTGAAAAAGGGTATCGAGCTCTTGTTTACTTTTCCCATGCAATGGAGGCAATGTCGAAGGAAAACCGCCATAATTGGTGTAAACCAAAATACCAACGCCGAGTTCTTTTAAAATCGTAAAAATACTTTTATAGGTTGATACTGTTAATGTAGCCTCGTACAGCATTTCTCTCGTTTCTGAATATAAAACGGAACCATTGATACAAAAAATCGGAATCTCCATATTTTGAACGGCTTTTAATTTAATGACATCAGCGTAAGCACGACCTGTGTTCAAAATAAGGCAGTGGCCTGAGTCCTTCAATTCGTTTAAAGCCTTCACATTCTCCACGCTTATTTCATGCTGAGAGTTTAATAAGGTACCATCTAAATCGATTGAAATACATTTCATATTTGTCATATTTCCTTTCCATTCCATCATAAAACTACTATAGCAGATTTTAACCCGAAAATGTGTTTCCAAATTTATGTTGGTGCCTGACACCATTTTACACGAAAGGATGTTTGGATATTTGCCATGATCGTTGAATTAACTTTTTTATCTTCTATAATGAAAACAATAACTTAATGGAGGATGTATTTTTTTAAAAATCCTCACGTTCCTTTTTCACGAATCGTTTTTACCGATTAAAAGTTAAGGGGTGACTGGTGATGATTTTGAGAAGTAGCGAAATTACTGGATTTCTAAATCATTTTGATAAGTATGCTAATTGGGATGGGACGAAATATTTTCTTACCTTAAATACAGTCAGTCCGAATGGAACACTTACGATTATGAAGTATCCTGATGGAAAGTTTACCTATCACCGAAAAAACGAACATTATTGGGACATTAGAGAAATAGATATTGAATTAGAAATGTTATCGGATATTATTTGGGGATTTAGGAAAACCATTAATGAACTTATTTTAGAAAGTACGATCGCACTTTAATTATTCCGATAAAGCGAAGCCTTTGACCCTTCAAGGGCTTTTTTTTGATCATTTTCCTTATAGATGGAAAGTATTTTTTCGGGAATTATTGGTTAATATAAAGTCGAGGTGATGGAATGGCTACGGCAAATATTGGCGATGTTATTTCCTTTAGTCGTGAAGGAAAAAATCATGAAGGTGTCGTTTCTGGTATTAGGGAAAATTCTGTTATGGTCCAATATGGTTATTCGAAAGATAAGGATGAACCACTTACTACCATTGTAAACCATAAAAATTACAAAATTAAGAAGTCGAAAAGTTGACCCTCTTGCTTTACATAATAGTTTGATATAAACCCCTAAATGTAAAATAAGCCAGAAAAAACTCAAGTGAAAAGAAAAAATGATAAGTACAAAATTCGAGTGAGGGACTAAGTCTCTACTCGATTTTTTTTGTGATAAAGGTAGTTAAATACTAAATTCAGAAAAATTAAATTATTAATTGACAAATCCCTATTTTTGGGACAAGAATAGAATTGTGATGTATACATCAAAGGGACCAATACGCGAAAAGTTTACCCATCACTCTCATTTAATAAAAGAGGAGTTGGTTATATGTTTTCCCCGTTAACCCCATTAACCCCATTAGACTGGAAACGCCGGGCGGTGAAGTATTATCCGAATAAAACAGCCGTCATCGATGGAGAAAAGGAATTTACATATCAAGAATTTGGCAAGCGAGTCGATCAGCTTTCTGCTGCTCTTCTTCAAGCAGGAATCATCCAAGGTGATCATGTAGCGGTCATGTTGCCTAACACGCATTATATGCTGGAGTGCTTTTATGGAATCTGCCAGCTTGGCGCGGTCATGGTACCGCTAAATTACAGGCTTACTGCGGATGACTTAGAGTATATCATTCGTCACAGTGATGCGAAGATGTTAATTGTCGATGAAGAATTTTGCGGACCGATTGAGAAAATAATCGATAATCTTTCCCTCGAACAAATTATAATCGTATCTGTACCGGGACAGGATACTTCTTTAATTGGCATCGATTATGAGGATTTTTTGCAACATACTTTGGAAACGGTTACACTTCCAGAGGTGGATATTGATGAAAATCAACTGCTAACTTTAAATTATACGAGCGGGACGACTTCAAAACCCAAGGGAGTCATGCTTACACATCGAGGGAATTATTTAAATGCTGCTAATTTCATGTATCATTTAGGTGTCAACCATGATGATGTCTATCTCCATACACTACCGATGTTTCATGCAAATGGCTGGGGCGGTGTTTGGGCGATTACGGCTATAGGCGGTACCCATGTATGTCTCAGAAAAGTTGACCCGCCCCTTATACTTGAATTATTTGAAAAGAAGAAAATCACGCTTTTATGCGGTGCGCCAACGGTTGTGAATATGCTGGTCAATGAGCCAAAGGCAAAAGAAATTAAGATTACTACCAACCCACGGATGGCGACAGCCGGCGCACCTCCTGCAGCAGTACTGATTCATAAAGCGCAAGAAATTCTGGGTTTAAATATGATACATGTCTATGGTCTAACGGAAACCTCTCCTTTCATCCTTTACTGTGAGTGGAAAAAAGAATTTGATGCAATGACAGCTGATGAACAAGCAGCGATCAAGGCAAGACAAGGGATTGAACTTGCTTTCAATGGCGAAACAAAGGTTGTACATCAAGATGGGGAAGAAGTGGCCTGGAACGGAGAAGAATTAGGAGAAATCATCACGCGTGGTAACGTCGTCATGGCAGGTTATTACAAGGATCCAATCACCACTGCAGCGGCAATCAGGGGCGGCTGGTTCCATACGGGAGATTTGGCTGTCACTCACCCAGATGGGTTCATCGAAATACGAGATCGTGCCAAGGATTTGATTATTTCTGGTGGAGAGAATATCTCTTCTACAGAGGTTGAAGGAGTTCTCTATAAGCACCCGGCTGTCTTGGAAACTGCCGTGATTGCGATCCCGGATGAAAAGTGGGGCGAGGTTCCAAAGGCGATTATCGTGTTAAAACCTGAGGCGAAAGTAACTGAAGATGAAATAGTCCAGTTCTGCCGGTCAGAGTTAGCACATTTTAAAGCACCGAAGGCAGTTGAATTCGTAGAAGCTTTACCAAAAACAGCAACAGGTAAATTGCAAAAATTTCGTTTAAGAGAAATGTATTGGACCGGTACGAAGAGAGTCAATTAACTAGCCTGAATTTGGAGTTCTTTTCCCTAAGTGAGAGGAAGGACTCCTTTTTTCGTTTGTCGGCAAGCAAACGGATTAGAAGGGATTATATAAAACGAAAAGCATTAAATTGGCACTTGATGGATAAATCAGGTAATCTGTAAAATTGCGGCCTCTGTTGGTACCGCAATTTAGGGTGTTGATATTTTTTAATAAAACAGTCGAGAACGCTACGGAACAGATTTCTTTGTTTCTTCGCGTTCTTTTTTATGAAGCTTTTTCCGTTATGTAAAAAATAACGTACGAATGAACCTACTAATAAGGTTCATAATAAGTAACAAAAAGGAGGGAGAAGTATGGACCAGAAGTATAATACGGATGATGATGCCAATATTGAATTAAAGAAGGCGTTAAGCAAAAGTCAACCCAGAAGTAATCCAAACATGAGTGAGGCAGAGCAGAAATTAAAAACTCAAAACAAGAAGAGCTAACGGACGATCATAGTGCATCGCCCCTTTAACTTGGAGGTGAGACAATGCCAAAGAATAATCCAATTGAATATACTGGGAAAGTTCTTGACCAGAGAAATGACCTAACTGGTCCAGATGAAGGGAAGGCTTCCTATCCAAAACGACCAAATCATGTTCCAATTCAGGACCCAGCCAGCAATAAAGGTAAATAATTTATGAGGGTAATGAACGGAATTTCTTAGTAGACTAGAAAGGAGGAATAGATCTTGGAAGCGTCTTTGAATATTGGCGAGATGGCCCCAGACTTTTCATTATCGGCGACAACAACAGAAAAGATTGCCTTATCTGATTATCGAGGGAAGAAAAACATAGTTGTTGCCTTTTATGGAATGGATTTTACACCCGGCTGAATTAAGGAAATATCCTCTTGGAAAGAGGATTACAAACGATTCGAGCAATTAGATGCTGAAGTACTAGCTATTAGTGTGGATCATATCCACTCCCATAGAGTTTTTGCAGCGAGTATGGGAACCCTGCCATATCCTTTATTATCAGATTGGTTTAAACAAACGGTAAAAAGTTACTATGTACTTAACGAAAAAGGCGGAACGGCGATTCGTTCAGTCTTTGTGGTGGATAAAACTGGCGTGATAACCTACATAAACACCTCATTTAAAGCTGATAAAAAGGAAGATTATGAAGCGGTTTTTAATGAACTTGGAAAGTTAACAAACCAGTGAATTGAAATAAAGTGTCAGGCACCAACTTGAACTGCCCCCCCGTCAAGTAGACAGTGGAAATAAATAAACGACATTAAGCGGCTTTAGCCCTGTATTCTAAGGGGCTAAGGCCGTTTAGTCTTTTTTGTAATCTTTCATGATTATAAAAATGTATGTATTCCTCAATGTCTTTCTTCAACTCTTCAAACGTATTGTATTTGTTTAGATAATACTTCTCACATTTCAATGTCCCCCAAAAGGCCTCCATCGGTCCATTATCGATACACCTTCCCACTCTTGACATACTATGCACCATTTCTGCTTTTTCAATTTTCCTTTTAAATACATTGGAAGTGTATTGGAATCCCCTGTCACTGTGGAGAAGGGGAGTGGCACCGAGGTTGGCCTCCAATGCTAAATCAAAGGTTTTAAACACCAATGGATTATTATTTGAAGTTCCTAATACATAGCTTACTATTGACCCATCATATAAATCTAAAATCGCACTCAAATAAGCCTTTTGTGAGGATCCGTATTTCATTTCGGTCACATCTGTCAGCCACTTTTGATTCGGCTTTTCTGCATTAAAATCCCTGTTCAATACGTTCTCAGCCACATGTTGTGGAGTGCTTGGCTTATAGCTTTTGCGCTTACGTCGAATAATGGACTGGATTCCGGCATTCCTCATTAGTCGATACACACGCTTATGGTTAATATCCTTTGATAAGGTACGTCTGAGGTTCAATGTTATACGACGATAGCCATATATGCCGTCCACCTTTTTATATACGCGCTTTATCTCCTGAAGGATCTCCTCATTTAACCTTTCATTTTCTGAAGGGGAACGGTCAATCCACTTATAATAAGCTGAACGTGAGATCTTCGCAATCTCACATAATAGTACAATGGAGAAATTTTCTTGCTCATGAAGTTCTTGAATAGCTACATATTTATCTGTTAATCGGGTCTGGCTTAAGGACGCTTCTTTAAACGCCTCCTTTCTAGTTCCTCCAACTTTTTTAAAAATACATTCTCTGCCCGAAGACGCTCATTTTCGCGCTCCAATCGCTTCATTTCTCGCTGGATTTTCTCCTCCGCAGTTAACTCTGGCTCTGTCTTACTCCTTCCGCGCTTATCTTTAAGACCGTCTTCTCCTTCTTTTTCATACTTTTTCACCCATTGGTAAACCTGTTGATATGAAACTTCAAAAAGCTCTGAAGTCTGGTGATAATTTTTTTGGTTTTGAAGACAGTACATAACAATTTTCAAACGTTCTTCAAGTGTAGTAGACCGACCTTTAATCATAGAGTTACTCATCCTTTGCATCTCTTTTAATTCTCTATGATCATTATAAAGGCTTATCCACTTTCGCAACACTGAGCGACTTGAAATTTCATACTTACGTACAATCTCTGTCTGGGAATAGGTTCCGGAAAGATAATCAAGTACGGCAGCTGTTTTTACCGCTTGGGAGTACCGTTTCCAACTAGTTGAATCTTGAAGTCCATCAATTCCATATGTCTGAAATAAATAAATCCAATTTTTGATAGTATGTTTAGATATATTGTGTTGAACACAGAAGTCTAGAATCGAGGTTTGCCTGTCCTCAAATGCCACTATTAACGCATATTTTTCTTGTGCAGTAAAAGCACTTTTTGCCATAGAAAAAGCCCCCAATAACGTAAAACAGATTTTTATTATTTCATCTGTCTACTTTATCGGGAGCATATCAACTCGGTGCCTGACACTTTATTATTTCTGATTAATCAGTAACTATGAAACCTCTTTCAAGGAAACCTTCAATGACTTCACTGATTTGGTAGGAAACTTGAGGCGAATCATAATTTTCAAAGGCATGTTCACAACTGTTTTTATAGTTCATGGTTTCATCATAATGGGCCATATGGCGGGCAATGTCTTGATCATTATCTTTGCGTTCCTTTTGTCTCTCAATAACCGTATCGCGGTCGGCATAAATGAAAAAGCGCATGACACGATCACCATACATCTGTTTTAATTTTTCTGTTCCCTCAGGATTTAATGTTAGGTAGACAAGGGTATGGGATTCAAATGCCTTAACAATATCCTCTTCGCGAATGCCATAGTGTATTCCATCGATGTCAACGCTTTCAAGGAATTCCTGGTTCTCTTGCATTTTTTTGAATGTTTCATCGTTAATAAAATGGTAGTCTTCCCCATTTTTTTCGTAATGACGAGGAGAACGAGTCGTGTAAGAGAGCACAGTTTCCATATCAAACGCGGTTGCAACCATTTTGGCAACCGTTTTTCTCCCTGAACCATCTGGTCCTGTGTAAATGAATAGCTTTTCTTTATTTTTAATTTTATACATAGATAACCTCCTGAAAATGGATTATATAAAAAAGAATCTACCTGACGGCAAATGCTTTTTAGTATTACACCATAAAATGGTTGGATTGGGATAATTTAATTATAACAGATAGATAGCGAATGGAAAGTTTGACCTTTCTGATTTTTATTTGTGAAAAGAGTTGTTCCTTAAATATATTCAATACTAAGCAGTCCGATTGCATCTACGTCTTAAGTCTGAGGGGAAAATCAAGCTCAAGCGCAATTATGAAAAGGATTGAAAAAAGGTAAGATGAAATCAAGATAAAGAACGAAGGAGGTAAATAACATGAAAAAATTTGGTTTACTTTTAGCAGGAGGACTTGCAGCGGTCATCTTACTTAAAACAATTGGTCCGATTATAGGGTTACTCGTAAGTCTAGCGATTCTCTACTTCATTTATAAACAGTTTCTGAAGGCAGAATCAACTGGTTGGAAAATTGGGTTAATAATTATCGGCTTAATTGTCCTTTCAGCAACCATTCACCATATTCCAGCACTCATCGGAGTCGGAAACAGCTTATGTACTTTTCCTTGTTTATAAACTGTGGAATAAAAACAAAAAGCCGCCTGTGAACAAGGAATCCGATCCATTTGTAAATTTTGATAAACAATGGAATGAATTAAAAAAATATTAATTTAAAAGGGGAAAAGTGAACAATGGCAAACTTATTAACTAAAATTAAAGATCTCATTATTGCTGATTTGAATGAAACGCGTCAACACAAAGAAAAACAAAATCCGATTGATTTGCTCAATCAATACCTTCGCCAATGTGAGCAGGAGACGGAGAAGGTTGGCAAGCTTATCGAACGTCAATCTAGCTTAAAGGAAGAATTTACAAGAGAATATCATCAAGCAACTGAGCGAGCAGAAAAAAGAAAGTACCAAGCAGAGATTGCTTCAAAAGCAGGAGAAACAGAGCTTTATCAATTTGCTGCAGCGGAGCATCAACAATATATAGAGCGTGCAGAGCGCCTGAATGCTTCTCTTGCACAAGTGACTGAGCAGTTAACTGAATTAGAAAGAAAGTATGAAGAAATGAAGCAAAAGTTAAAGGATATGCATCTTCGCCGGATGGAATTAATGGGCCGGGAAAATGTAACACGGGCTAATCTAAAAATAAATCAGGTATCAGCGTCCAATTTATACTCGGACCAATTTACATCAAAGTTTAAGGATATTGAAAACTATCTGGAACGATTAGAACACAAGGTGAACCATTCCTACTTCCAAAGTACAATTGATGCACGGGTGGAGCAGTTAGAAAAAGAAATGAATAAACAGGATGATAATCCTGTAAACCTAACAAAAGAATAATGATAAAAGGGCAGTGATTTAGGAATCACTGTCTTTTTGTTCACTAAAAGAAGTACCCATCCGTTCCATTTGAACAATTTATCCTGATCTGGTTGGGTATTAATTTAGAAAAACCTACGTATATGTAGTATGAATAATGAAAAATCCCGTTATTTGAAAGGGGAATTTATTTTGTGGCATTATCCCAATAATTTAAATGTTCCTTTTAATATTTATAGTTACTTTGTAGGTTCGAATCCGGTAACTTCCGTAAATCCCACACCAATTTTTCCAAAAATAAATAAAACGGCATTTTTAAGCCCGTTCACCTATATTGTCGGCGACGTTACGATTCGGAATAATACGTATGTCGGTCCCTTCGTCAGTATCCGCGCAGATGAAGGGACGCCTTTCTTTATCGGAAGCAACTGTAATTTGCAGGACGGAGTAATCCTTCATGGCTTAAAAAACAAACATGTAGAGGTTAATAATAGGAAATATTCAGTCTATATCGGCGATGAGGTATCCTGTGCACACGGAGCATTGATCCATGGTCCCTGTCAGATTGATAAAAAGGTATTTATCGGTTTTAAGGCAATTGTTTATCATGCCCAGGTCGGAGAAGGAAGTTTCATCGCCTCGGGAGCAGTTGTTACAGGTGGAGTTACACTAAAGCGAGGCAGCTTTGTTCCACCAGGAGCTCATATTGATAATCCAAAAAAAGCCGATTCCTTATCAAATGTTCCTAAAAATGAACAGGAATTTGCCCATGAGGTACAGCGGGTGAATCAAGAATTTCCATCTGCTTATTCGTTTGTTTTTGGAAAAAATCGCTGTACTTGCGGTTTATCGTGCTAATCAATGAATTTTATAAGGGGAAAATTAACTTTTTGAAGGTTTTGAAACATATTTTGTAGAAATAAGTACCTAAAGGAAGAATTTTTGGGTGAGGTGGGAGAATGAAAGATATCCAATTCGCGTTTATTGATGAATCTGGTGATTATAGTTTTGATTTTGAAAATAAAGATGTCTCGACCCACTTTATTATCGTTTCTATTCTAGCAAAAGAGTCAAATAAAGAGTTGTTAGAACAGGAAGTTGAAAAGGTGAGACAAAAATACTTTCAAACCGACGAAATGCATACTGATAAAATTAATAACCCTCATCTAAGAATTCAACTATTAAATGAACTGAAAGATTTACCGTTCAATATATATGCATATGTCGTCGATAAAAGAAAAATTAGAGAAGATAGCGGCATCACGTTTGAAAAGACGTTTATCAAATTTATGAATCGGTTAATCTATGATGACTTAAATCGAACGTTTGACCAACTGGATCTTGTGTTAGTGGAACAAGGAACGAAAGAATTCATGACTGAATTTAAAACCTATATAGCAGAAAAAAGTGTTCCAGATTTATTTAATTATTCCATCTTTGGATTTAATCACAGTAAATCCGAATTACTTCTTCAACTGGCCAATTTTATTGCTGGGACGATTGCAAAAGGTTATGATCAAACCCAGTACTCGGAACATTATCCGCTTTTTCATAAAATCATCAAAAAGAAAATCATCGCCATTAATTTATGGCCGCAAAGCTATAAAAACTATTTACATGATTACATATCAAGGAATCAGGACTCTCAATTTGATGAGGTTATTTTTAAACAATCAGTTAATTTAACCCTTCAATATCTTGAGAATAAAAAGAGTGAAGATGCGGATGAAAAAATTAGGATAGATTTACTCAAGTTCCTATTATTTAATTTGAGAGAAAATCCTAATGAATATGTCTATACTCAAGAAATTCTAGATAATCTAAATGCCATCCGAGTGAACAAAATAAATCACCATTACTTTAGATCGAACATCGTTTCAAAGCTTCGTGATAGCGGGCTGTTAATTGCCAGCAGCAATAAGGGATATAAACTGCCAGTTTGTTTAACAGACTTATATGATTTTGTTAATTTATCGAGCCTAACCATACACCCGATGATACAAAGAATATCCAAGTGTCGAAATCAAGTTCTCCTTGCCACCAACAATGAAATTGATATTCTCGAAAACAACGAATATGAATATCTTAAAAAAATTATTGAATTGGAAAAATTAGCTGTTACTGAATAAAGGGTCAGTCCCCACAACATCAATAGATGTGCGGGACTGACCTTTTTTTAGATTGACTGAATACGACAAATTTGTTATTCTATAATTAACTTTTTTTCTTATAAGAAAACTTTTGAAGATAATTTATTTCAAAAATAAATATAACCAGAAGGTGAATAGATTGAAGCTGCAGGCAGATGTTTGTATTGTGGGTGGCGGACCAGCAGGGACATTACTAGGGTTTTTATTGGCTAAAAACGGTGTATCAACTATTTTAATAGAACGTTCTACTGGAGTTAATCGGAAATTTAGAGGTGAACATATAAATTCTGAAACAGAAGCCATTTTAAAAGCACATCAATTGTTTGAAAAGATAGAAGAGCTAGGAATACTTAAAATGAAAAAAGTTGAATTCTTTGCTGGTAAACATATCGTTCAAACAATTACCCCTTCAACCGATGAGGACCACGTAGGAATTCATGTTCCTCAAGTTCATTTACTGAGTGCAATCAACCAAGAATCAGAACAATATAAAAACTACCGTCTTCTTTATAACACAAAAGTAACGGAGTTAATGCAGGATGAGCATGGAGTCTATACTGGTGTAAAAGCGATAAGGGACAGTCAAGAAATAATGATCACAAGCTCGGTTGTCGTTGGTGCAGATGGCCGCTATTCGACAGTCAGAAAGCTTGCGAAGATACCAACGATCGAGATGACGCATGGATATGACGTATTGTGGGCCAAAATTCCCGCTCCTGCAGGATGGGAGCCAACAACAAGAATGGTACTTGTCAATGGACATCAGCTTGCCTTGTTCACACAGACGGGAGGATTCATCCAAATTGGCTGGAATATTGAAGAAGGATCCTTTCCTTCATAAGAAAACAATCATTACAGCCATTTCTTGAACCATTGATCGAAAGCTTTCCGGAATTGAAAGAGTTGGTCTTACAGCATCTACGTACCTGGAATAACTTTGTTCCCTTAAAAGTGCAAAGCTCTCGTTCTGAAACATGGGTAAAGGACGGATTAATCATCATCGGAGATGCAGCGCACACAATGACTCCTACAGGTGCAATAGGCATTAATTGTGGGATGAAGGATGCACATGTTCTAGCGCCGATCTTAACCAAAGCGCTTTTGGAAAAAAACATAACTTCTCAGCGAATGAAAATATTTGAAGAGGCTCGGAAAACTGAAATCAAAGAACAGCAGGAAATGCAAATGAAACAAGAAGCGTCATTTTCGGAAAAATTTGCTCAGTTTGCACTAAATTAAATAATAGACCTTCACCTACATCTTTTAATGGAGTGGGAGAAGGTCCTTTTTTATTTGTGAGAGCCTGACCTCAAAGTTGAAAAGAAGGAATGGATTGTTTTACGATGATATCAAAGCCATGAGAGGAGTTATTAAATTATGATGAATTCTGATTCTAAAGAAGTACAAGCAGTTTATAAAAAGCTTTTAGATGCATGGAATGACCGGAGTGCTGAGGGAATGGCAGAATTATTTGCGGGTGATGGGGAGAATATTGGCTTTGATGGAAGTCAATCCATTGGCAGACAAGAAATATTTTCACATCTCAAGCCAATTTTTGAACACCATCATACGGCACGATTTGTAAGTAAAGTGAAGGATGTACGTTTTCTAAGTCCAGAGATCGCTATTTTGCGCGCAATAGCTGGAATGGTTCCACCAAAGCAATCAGATCTTAACCCCAATGTAAACACACATCATACGCTTGTAGTTATAAAAAGAAACGGGGATTGGCGTATTCAATTGTTTCAAAATACTCCTGCCCAGTTTCATGGCAGACCAGAGTTAGTGGAAAAAATGACTGCAGAGCTGAGAGAGTTAATAAAATAAAGCTACTTGTTCTGGTACTTAGTACATAAATGTCATTTTTTATAATTACTATAATAAAGTTTCGGAAAGAAAAGGGTGTCAGGCACCATGTGAATTTTTCACATGGTGCCTGACACCCTTTTCCTGTTAAGCATTTATTTTTGATTTCTGCCTTCCTATTGTTACTATAGTAGTAATCTCTATAGGGAAAGGAATAATATATATGGCTACAATTAATATACCTGTATCTGTTTTGAATTTAGCTCCGATCCGGAAGGGGCAGAGTTCCAGCCAAGCGATCGAGTCAATGGTCGACCTTGCGCAAGCGGTCGAGAAAATGGGCTATCAACGCTATTGGATCGCAGAACATCATAATACAGCTACCCTTGTCAGTTCAGCGACATCGATTTTAATTAAACATGTTTTGGAACATACAAATACGATTAAAGTAGGGTCTGGAGGGATCATGCTGCCGAATCACTCCCCGCTAGTAGTGGCTGAACAATTCGGTACTATGGCCACGATTTACCCAAATCGTGTGGACCTCGGTCTAGGCCGTGCACCTGGAACAGATATGATGACGGCAAGCGCGCTAAGACGATCGAAAAATGATCCAGTTTATACTTTCCCAAATGATGTCCAAGCCTTGCTTACTTATTTTGGCCCAGCAGAGCAGCAAAGCTATGTGAAAGCCTATCCTGGCGTTGACACGAATATTCCGATTTATATACTCGGTTCTTCCACTGATTCAGCGTATTTGGCGGCAAGCTTGGGTCTTCCTTATGTATTTGCGTCCCACTTTGCACCAAGATATATGGAAGAAGCAATCTCAATCTATCGGAGTCGTTTCCAGCCTTCTGAATATTTGGATAAACCAAATATGATGGTTTGTTTAAATGTTATTGCGGCCGAAACGGATGAGGAGGCACAATTTTTATCGACAACGATGCAGCAGTTTTTCCTAAATGTTGTTCGTGGTACACAAAATCCTCTACAACCACCTGTTGAAAACTTGGATGAGCTTTGGAGCCCAATGGAAAAAGAAATGGCGGCATCGAAGCAAAGTGTGACGTTGATAGGGAGCAAGGAAACAGTCCGCCAACAGTTGACTAAGTTCCAGGACTATTATCATGTCGATGAACTCATGGCCGTATCGTATATTTATGACACTGAAAAACAAAAACGTTCGTATGAAATATTAAAAGAAGTAGTCGACGGGAAGTAATATGAGGACTCAAAAAAGCCATCATTTAATGAACTGCACCCGAATTGT
>NZ_JAGGQR010000083.1:0-6458 GCF_018613205.1 Bacillus sp. ISL-46 | reverse complement strand
GAAATTCCGACTATATGTAAAACATCTTTTAATTTGAAGGTTTCTTTGAGTTCGAATGATAACGCTGCTTGTGCTTTTCGAGATAGCCTTCCGGATCCATCTGAAAAGCTCGTAACTTTTTTAAGTATTCTACCTCTAAACGAAGGAGCTCATTTTCTCTTTCCAATTTTTGTTCGTAAGTCAATTCCTTTTCTTCTACAGTTTTTTTTCTGTTCTTGGCTTTATCAGACATGGGAGGCCGCCCTTTCGATCTTTCCAGGGCCTCGGCACCACCCTCCGAAAAAGCTTTCTTCCACGAAGCTATCATAGAAGGGTTAGTTAGCCCGAAATGAAGGGCTGTATCAACCTCTGAAGAACCTGTTCTTTTCATAAAGCTTAATACATCCAGCTTGAATTGAACAGAGTAAGTTTCCTTACTCTTCTTTTTCATTAAACCTTTCTCCCCTAATTTTTCGTAAACTTTTACCCATCTCATAATGCGTGTATGATCCTACATATTATGCTTTTGTGCTAAAAGCCTATATCCTAATTTACCTGCTTGATACTCCTTTACTAACATTAACTTAAACCCTTCACTATACTTAGCCATAAAGAAACACCCCAAAAATTAGATTTCACTCTAACTTTTGGGGTGCAGTACACTTAAGGCTGCATGACTGGCAAATAACAGCAGGAGAATGTAGGCATATCTAAAATTTTTTATCACATATCCCTTGAATAATAGGAATAAATGTTCCTATAATGAATAGAAGAGGGTGAATTTATAATGAATAAAGATCATAAAGATCGTGGAATGAAGAAGTGGCATGGCTTTTTCATGCCTGAAACCATAAAAATGTTGAAGGATCTTCGGGAGGATGATCATAAAACTCCTAGACCACATCTCGATGAAACAAAAATTGAAGAGATGGAACGGCTATTATTTGAAAGCATGGCCACCAAAAGGCTATTAGAAATTACCACATGGACAAACGGCTTTTTTACTTCACGTGTTGGATTTGTAACAAAAATTGATCCTCTAAAGAAAAAAATTCAAATTCAGGATGAACTGAGATCCACCATCAATCTTGATTTCTTTTCCTTAACCAATGTAATGGTCAAATAAATACTTACCATAAAAAGGTCAAACCTTTACATTATTGCGCTTTAATAGAAGGGATTTTTTCACATTCATAGAAATACATAGAAGACAAGTCATTATACGAGGGGGATTTGAATGGAGTTTTCAGTTCTCATTTCATGGTTGCAATATTTCTTGTTGGTTAAGATGGGTGGATGCTTGATTTTTTTCATCATAGTGTTATTTTTCTCCAATAGATACACAAGGAGTAAATTAAATCAAATGGAACAAAACGAAAAAATGGATGAAATACAACGAATGTAACGGTGAACAGTTTTCAGTGTTTCCGCTAGTTAAAATATTTAGCCCTTCCAGTAAAATGTGGAGTACATACACTTAAGCTGAGAAGGGCTGTTAAATGGATAAGTGCAAACATAACAATTATGATCCACAATGAGAGGGTAATCATTTCAAGCGTTGCCCATTTCATATCTTAAAATTTTAGAAAAATGAAAAGTGTCGTAAAAGTCGTTTCTAAATATCGAAGTATTAATTCCCAATAAAAAACTGGATAGCGATTTAATCGATCCAGTACGTATTATTGATATGAAGTTTTTCTTATAATTCTTCTTCACCCATTTAACGAACAATCAAGTATTTTATTATAAGGACAATCTACATCTGTCCCTAGTATTGGCCCCACCTACGCCAGATACGCTGACGGCCACGCATGCCATCAAACCCACTATTTATTATAATAGAAAGCGCTTACATTTTCAAGTTTAAATTGAATTTTCAGAAATTTTTCTTATAGTTATATATTTACTGTTAATTTAAATGGGCAAAATCCTCCCTTTATCTTCTCTGGCAAAACCAATTATTTACTTGGGTCTTTTCTCACACGTCGTATTGTAATTACAAATCTAGAATTTATCATTTCCTAAACAACGAAGAAAATGGCACCACATAATGGCGCCATTCCTATTTCTCTTGTAAACTGCCAAGTTTAATATCACTGTATGCAACCTATCTGACACCTTACCCAACATACTTAATCATTGCGACTTCATCACAGCAATCCAACTTAGGACAATTCATACAATCCACCCACACTTTTTCAGGCAAAGTCTCCTTTGCTACGATCTTAAAACCACATTTTTTGAAAAACTCTGTTTCGTATGTGAAAGACATTACACGGCTAATTCCAAGTTTCGGTGCATCACTTATAATACGATTAACTAATGTGCGACCAATACCTTTTCCAGCATAATCGGGAGAAACAACCAAAGATCGTATCTCTGCCAGGTCCTGTCCTAAAACATGTAATCCTGCAACCCCTAGTATATTATTATCCTCTTTCATAACATACAAACATTGTAAATGTTGATAGAGTGATAAATACGTACGAGGCAATACGATTCCTTTTTCAGCATAAATTTGGATTAAATCATAAATATCTTTAACATCACTTGTCACTGCATGGTAAATATCCATTCTGTATCTCCTTTTGCAATAATTATTTATAAATATACAATAGTATGTATTTTTATTCAATAATTTTAAGGACAAAAAATTTTTTATCCCCTTTAGTAAAAAATAGCTTGGATCGACCTCCCAAACTACATTGCCATTAACAACTCCTATCTTAATTCATTTTCAATCGTTCCTTCTCCTGTTCACAAAATTCCTCAACTGTTGATTTACTCCAATAGGGGGTACCTGCAAGTTCAACATCCACTTTCGGCAATTTACCTCGACTGTAATACACATTTAATTTCCGCTTATCATAATTCAGGCCATGGTCCCATAAGAAATCAGCAAACTGCTTTTGATTAAAATAATGATCCGGCGTTTCTCGAAGAATGGAAAAGGTAGGTTTTTGAATTAAATACGTATCCTCTCTAAAGAACTGAGTCATTAATTCTAACGCGAATTCGAGCCATTCATTCTCTAAATGATGATACAATAATCCGATATTAAAACTTTCCAGTTCAGGTGCTTCAAAAAACCAAGCTCATCTTAAGAATACAGCTTTAACTTCTGTTAATCCTTGCATTGCTTCTTCCACTGTTAAAATGTTCTCATAAGCCATTAACTTACCTTTAAATTTCGGAAACTTTTCAATGATCCGTTTAGTTACGTGTCATCCTATCCCCTCCTGTTGACTTAGTCAACATCGAAACGGAAAATTGATTGTCTTTTAAGCTCCATGAATGCGCAGTCTACGGTTTATTCTTGTTTTTCTAAGTATGCTCGTGGCTACCTATAAATACCTTGGAAACGTACGGAATGCAGGAGGAAACCGAAAAAAGCGACAAGTATGACTGAGAGAAAGGCCTCTTGTTCCTTTCTTTTCGCCCTAAGTTCTTTTATCTACAAAATTTTTTGTAATGTTTTAGGGGGTTTTGTCAGATGTATTCCAATTATACAGAATTTTTCGCATAATAATAATTGTGAGGAAAACCAATTTATCGAATTAAAAACAGTTAAAGAGAATCTGGGGAATGTATGATGTTTATCGAGATTGAGGAACTAGAGGACCGGATCAATCAGATGAGAAAGATGTTGATCCTAATTGCGGGAAAAACTGGATTAAATAGCGATGAAACCCTTTGTTGCAGTCAGAAATTAGACGAGCTCATCACGATGTATCAAAAAAGTAAAAATCAACAACATTCAGAAGTATGATTAAAAGTCCTGTATTTTCACAAATGAATACGGGAATTTTTTTTGATTTCTTTTGATTACATAGTAAAAGTTCACAAGATGGTTACAAACCATCCTTTATTACGTTACATGTTGTGTAAATTGAATAAACTCATCCAGAGCCTTTTGATCGACGATCTGTTCAAAGTCGCATGGCTGCTCTAAGGTAATCCCTCTATGACTTGCCACTGAAATCAGTAAACCTAATTCATAATACATATTTTTCGTTAATAATCCTTTTTCAATGTTTTTCATCATTTCATCATAAAATGCAATTAAGAAATCTGTAGGTAACTTTTCATAAAAATCCATATTTACATCTCCCCCTATTAAAAAATGTAGGAAAACCTTATTGGCCAAACAAGAATCACCTTCCTCCATTATAAATAAGTGATTGTAAAATGTTTGTCGATTTAACCGAATATTTACAATAATCTAACAATTTTTTATCTTTTATTAGTGTTAGGAAATGGCTTAGCGCACATTTTCGGATTTTTTCTATTAAAGCCTCATTAAAATTCTTGAAATGAGTTTCTGGAACAATACACGTTTAAAACAGACCTTTTAAGGTTTTTATGCTTCATCCATGCGCAGCATAGATGATGCCGTCTTGTTGGGGCTCGCTGCCTCCAAACAAGACGAAATCACAGAAAAATAAAAAATAACAAAGAAGAGGGAGAAACTTTAACTAGACCATAAAAAAAGGCGTACATTATGTTTAATATGTACGCCTTTTTGGTGAAATTTCAACATCTTTTACACATTAAACGGACCAAATTAATTATGTCCACTATGTATAATATATGAGCGTTAGCGGTCCCTTTACTTTGAAGAAGGGTGGGTCGTGTAACCTTGATAGGTGTTGGAGTAGAGGCAACTTGCTCCCTTTCCAAGAGAAACACGACCCTGCAAGGTTCAAAGTCAAGGGCATATATTATACATATCTAATATGTAAGAGCCTTTTAAAATCAATGAATTTTCACCTTTAGTCTTGATAAAGCTACCCCTCTTTCCTTTCTGCTACATCTTCCATCATGCTTCGATCCACTGGACGGCTTCTTGTTTGCTGCTCAAATCATCGGTTAGTCGAACAAATTTTGTGCTAGCCTCATCTTCCTGAAAAAATCTACCTACAAAATAACCTGTGCTTGATTTTGCTACCTTCAACCCATAAAAACTTGTTTCCATTCTCTATCACTCCTTTTTTGTTTGACCTCTCCCAATCTTTGCAAAAAGGGCTGTCAACGGGCTTCAAGTTTGTGAAGTTTTTTAAGCGCCCTTCTTAAAAAAGTTCACAAACTTTGCGAAGTGCTAGCGTAGCACCCTTGACCGCCCTTATGAGCAAACGATTACAATAAATAGAACAAAGATGGAGATTAATAGGGGCCGTATAATGCGATCCAACGGGCTACCGTTGGCTGGGTTTGGGCGAGGAGCCCAAGGTCACCCGTTCGTGAAGTAAGGAAAGTTTTGAATCATCATCTAAATTAAAAATTACTTCAGCTCTACACGGAGTCTATCCAACTGATAATCCTTGGTGTTTGCATTTGCAAATCACATTTTAACCATTTCATCCCATTAAACAAGAATATCACCTCTACACAATTTTAAAACAAAATGCCAAAAAGTATAAGATTTTTAAAAAAATTATCGAAAATTGTAATTTATAAACACTGAATATTACTCATATCAAAATAAAACCTTTAAATACTGTAATTTGTGGGTAACTAAAAAGGCTAACTAATAAAAATATTAGTTAACCGAAAAAATTTCTATATATTAGCGGCCTGCAACTTAGCTTGTTCTAATACATCCTCGACAGCCTTTGGTTCCTTGTTAGGTGGATAATCCCATTTACGAAGAACCTTTTTAATGTACAACCTCATACGTGCTTGTGCACTTTCTTATCCCAGTCATGAGAGCGATGTTCTTTAACTGTCTTCGTTAAATCTTTAGCAATATTCAGTAACGTCTGGTCCTGAAGTAATGATTTTATATCAGGGTCAGAACCTAATACATCAAAGAAAGCTTTTTCTTCGTAGGATAAACCTAGTTGTGTACCCTCATTAATTGCTTCTTCTAATTCTTCTTTAAACTTTAAAAGTTCCTCAAATACTTCATATACATCTGAATGGTCGTTCCTATTATGGCCACCCATACTACTTCCAACTACTACTCTCCGACTCTAGAAATATAGGCATATACCGAATGGTGATTAGGTACCCGAAGTTGTTTGTATGGAGCCTAAATCAAATAAATAGTCTAGGCAATGACATTAATCTTCTTTCTTCTCTTTGGAACAATCCGTACACATTCCATACCATGTTTTAACGCTTTCTGGGCTATCAACAATGTCAATTACTTCTTCACACACTTGACATATAATCATACCTTGCTTTACTTTTATTTCCTCAACCATCATTTTTTCCTCCTTAACCTATATATTCTTTTGTTTGATAAGCTAAAACCTAGTGTAAATGCGTTTATCCTTACATGATTAAGAATTTAGTAGTTTATGAAAGAAATTCCAGCAGCTAGATAAACGTAGCCGCCGGAAAATTAATTAAGGTTAAATCGTGTATGGATAGATTTCTTTTAACTAGTCTTTTCTAGTTTTTTTTCGATATTCTGACTTAGAGCCTTTCCTGACTGCTTGACCAAGAAAAGAATAATACAAGAACCTATAATCATA
>NZ_JAGGQR010000082.1:0-6259 GCF_018613205.1 Bacillus sp. ISL-46 | reverse complement strand
TTCTGGCTCAGATGAGAATGATGTGTTATCGGAATTAACTGAGACATTAAAAAACCATAAATTAATTGATTAATGACTTGCACATTGAAAATTGAATAAGTAACAAAAATAGAGGATGATTCCAAAGTTTATGTTAATGACTTTTATGGATGAAAGAGCTTTGTAATAAATGTGAATTGGACGATATTTAATGATGAAATCTGTTTTTTAATAATACTATTATGTTTTTTTTATAATTAAGAGACTGAAAATTATACCTATTCAATCATATTGGTATTCACCTACTTAAAGGAGGATTTATTATGTCGATAAACGTATTATCTTTAAAAGCTTACAATTTTTATATAAATGGGGAGTGGAGAGAAAGTAAGTCTGGTGAAACTATTAAAATCACTTCACCTTATCTTTATGAAGTTATTGGAAAAGTACAGGCGGTTACGATAGAAGAGATAGATAAGGCAATTAATTTTGCTCATGAGGCACAAAAAATTTGGGCAGAAACTTCCCTTCAAAAACGAGCAAAGTTTTTGTATAAATGGGCAGATGAATTAGTGAACATGCAAGATGAAATTGCTGAAATCATTATGAAAGAAGTAGGAAAAAGTTTGAAAGATGCAAAGAATGAAGTCGTACGTACTGCGGATTTCATTCGTTATACGGTCGAAGAAGCAATGCATATGCATGGTGAAAGTATGAAGGGAGATAGCTTCCCAGGCGGATCTAAATCTAAGATTGCTATTGTTGAACGTGTTCCACTAGGCGTAATACTAGCAATCCCTCCGTTTAACTATCCCGTAAATTTAGCTGCTGCTAAATTAGCACCGGCACTCATTTCAGGTAATGCAGTTATCTTTAAACCAGCTACACAAGGAGCTATTAGTGGTATTAAAATGATTGAGGCTCTTCACAAAGCAAACTTTCCAAAAGGTCTTGTCAATATCGTGACAGGTCGTGGTTCTGTCATTGGTGATTACTTAGTTGAGCATAAAGGTATTAATATGATCTCCTTTACAGGCGGGACAAATACTGGCATTAGTTTAGCGAAAAAAGCAGGAATGATTCCACTTGTACTTGAGCTTGGCGGGAAAGACCCTGGTATTGTGCGTGAAGACGCTGATTTACACGAGGCGGCGAAACATATTATCAGCGGTGCGTTTTCTTATTCCGGTCAACGTTGCACAGCTATTAAACGTGTATTAGTGCATGAAAGTGTAGCAGACGAGCTAGTATCCATTTTAAAAGAAGAAATCGAAAAATTAGCTGTAGGTTCTCCGGAAGAAGGCAACACAGTTGTCCCGTTAATTGATGATCAATCCGCTGACTTTGTTCAAGGATTAATTGAGGATGCCATTGAAAAAGGTGCAACTCTTGTAACAGGAAATAAGCGTGAACGCAATTTAATTTACCCTACTCTTCTTGATCATGTGACAGAAGACATGGCCGTAGCTTGGGAGGAACCGTTCGGACCTGTGCTGCCAATAATCCGTGTATCCTCTGATGAAGAAGCGATCAATATTGCGAATGAATCTGAATTTGGTTTACAGGCAAGTGTCTTTACCAAAGATATTAATAAAGCATTTGCGATTGCGAATAAAATTGAAACAGGCTCAGTTCAAATAAACGGACGTACCGAACGCGGTCCTGATCACTTCCCGTTTATTGGTGTAAAAGGATCCGGTATGGGAGCGCAAGGTATCCGTAAGAGTATTGAATCGATGACGCGTGAAAAAGTAACTGTATTAAACCTTGCTGAGTAATCTCAAAAGTAATTTTATTCTCTCAAAAGAGGGGTCCCAATTAGTAACGGGTTCCGTTACCTATCGCAAACATTAAAAATGTAATGTAAAAAGACCTACAAATTGTATGCCGATTTGTAGGTCTTTTTTGTTTGATATGGAGGGATTTTGGTTATAATTTTTAGTGAATTTATAGTACAATTTGTAAATGAAAATGTAGGGGTACAATAGCCAGTGTACCCCTACAAATTGCACTACATTTTTGCATACAAATTGGTATACAGAAATTTACCAAATAGTAGGAGATGTATTGATATGAAAATTAAGCCAAAATACCCCAATGCCGAGGATGTAACACTAAGGTTATCGTTTCAGTCACGAAAAATTTTAGAACATTACTCAGACTATACAGGCTTAACTCCTGCTCAAATAATTGAAGAAACATTGCCACATTTACTAAAAGATGATGACTTTATAAAATTTGTAGAAAGTAAACGGAGTAATAAAAGATTAAAACGTGAATTGGGGTTAAGTGATGACTAAAATAAAACGGTTGGCGACCACAACCGACCTTATATGCCGTATTGACCCAAACATCACATCAAAAGAATTGAAACAGCGGGAGGAAGATTATGACACCCTTTCCGATAAAAAAATGAAAACAACATATATTAATTACACCTTTCGCCCAGTCCACTTATATTGGAAAGGGAAAACATATGAGATTCAACTGAATTATTGTTCTGACCCGTTTTGCAAAAATTTTAATCAACTGCAGATAAACTACAGTGTAGGAAAAGCCAAAAGATATAAATTTACAGGAAAAGATGACAGTCGAGCCATTAATTGTGTTCCTGACACAACAGATAATGGTATACCAACTTTGGGAAGTTACACGAAGACCTTTTCCAATTGGTCTTTGGCAACTGAAATAGAACGCCTAATTCAGATTAATTCAATTGTCCCCCTAGAACCTGATTACGAATTCCATAAAGATGGCTGTTTAAACAACGATACTTTTTTTGATAACCCAAAGGCTTTTTATAAACGAGGGAAAGCCAGTTCCAATGCTCAAGTTGTTCAATGTAAATCGTGCGGAAAATACACGAATCTCTTACCGAACAAGTCACAATCAACTACCTACGCTCAAAAGAGAAATGATATTTTGCCTTCATTTGCCGAACATTTGATTAATCGGGTTCCAGTTTCAAGCACTTGTAAAATCTTAGGGATTGGAAGAAGCACATATTACAGTAAATTAGAATGGCTATACCGATGTTGTTTGGAGTTTCTAGAAACACACGAAACAAAACAATTTGCCAAGATGACATTTCCCCGTATCTGGTTAAATACAGATATGATGATGTATTACCTAAATAATGTTCGAAAGAAAGGGGAGCCAAGGACAAAAGGCACTGTCTCGGAAAAACAACTGCCTACCCAAATTGTGGTTTCTACTGATTCACAATCCCGTTATGTGTTCCGAGCCGATGTAGCTTATGATTGGGACATTGATTTCAAACAATTGGAACAGGACACGGAAACCTATAAAGACGACCATTTGCCTGTGGAACTTAGAAAGAATGCTAAATATACCAAGTATTCCTACTATCCAATGGAGCCGACTCCAAATGATACTCAGAGCCAAAACGAATACTACCTTGAGATGAAGGAACTACAACTAAGGGGCAAGTATGTGGATGGATTACACGTTAATCATACCTATACTGTGATAGCTCAAATGTTCCTTATCAAAGATATGGTAAAAACGGACAAGTGGCGTGTGGTCAGCGATGACGATATGGTACTGAAGTCTGCGATAAAAAAGGCTTTTTCGGATGAGATTCAGCAGGGCAAATTGCATCATTTTGTAAATACATTTGATAAAACTCTTTCAAGGGAAGCTGCGTTTCAGGAATATATTGATTCAAATAAGTACCTACGAAGCTGGGCAGAGGACAATTTCTTATCGGAACAATCTGACTATGAAGTAGCCGTGGAGTATTTGAAACGAATACTAGCCGTACACAAGTTTTATGAAACTCACGTTGCACCAGACGGAACCTATTATAACGTCCATAAACCAAATAAGATTGACCATCCTATTGCGATGGCAGACCGTGGGAGCCGTTATATTGATGTTCTTACCGATACCTCAAAGTTATCAAATGAGCATTTAGCAAGACTTATTGTAAGAGCGAATGACAATGCGGTGAATGCTTTTTTACAGGAAATTAGGCGTAGCCTATCCATATTGGAACGCCCATTGGTGACTTAAAGGGGTGATGGAAAATCGTATATTTACAGCAATTTCAATCCTAAGTATGCTCAAATGGCAATCACCATTTTACGAACCTACTACAACTTTTGTCAGCCTTTTAAAGCCTACGGAGATGAACTGACACCTGCTCAAAGAATCGGAATCGCAGATAAAGTGTATAGTTGGAGAGATATTATTTACAAACGGTAGTATGTTTGCTTATTAAACTAAACAAGTGCGATTCTTCAAAACGAAGGTTCGCACCTCCATATTGGGGTAACGGGTTAGTTGAAGAAGAAATGGTACAATAAAAGGAAGAAAATCCTTGGAGGCTAAAATGTTTAATAAATTTTGTTCGGCATTTGATGTGGAATACAAAGATTTAAATAGTGACTTAAATGTAAGTTACCAATCAATATTGAAACAGTCTTTAGGTGCAGTGGAATTTATGACAAAGTTTCAAGGTAAAACTTTTAAAAACGGTCTTTATAGAGTACATAACCTAAATCAACTAGATAAATGGAATGACATCATAACTGAAGCATTTCTTTACTTTAAAAATAAAATTTTTTGCTTCTCATACGATTGGCTTGGAAGACAATTTGCATTAGATTTCACAAGGGTTTCTGAAGGAGAACCTATGATATTGATGTTCGAACCTGGTACTGGGGATGCACTCGAAATTCCTTCTACCTTCCTCTCTTTTCACGAAGATGAACTTACTGAGTTTCAAGATGCAGCATTAGCAGTGGAGTTCTTTAATGAATGGAAGAAGGAGAATGCCGAGCCACTAGACCATAATAAATGTGTTGGATATAAGGTACCTTTATTTTTAGGTGGCGAAGATGAAATAAGTAACTTAGAAATATCTGATATGGAGGTTTATTGGGGCATAATTGGTCAGTTGAAGAAACAATTATTTTAACAACCAATGCCTATTAAACACTAGTAACGGGGCGTTAGTTGAAGTAGCTATTAGAAATGGATATAAGAAACGGCTCAGTATAGTGAACTGAGCCGTTTTTTTACTACAAAAACAGATACAAAACACGGGACAAAATTGGTTACATTTTCAGTTGTATTTTCAAGTTTTGCGATAGGAAACGGAACCCGTTACCCAATTAGTCCCCTCTTTGTTACATTTCCTTTTAAAGATACTGAAGCATTGACATAATTTCACTTAGGGTAACGAAGTTCTGAAGAAAAACAAGACACAGACAACCAAGGCCATCCCAATCATTTATAAAGGCAATTTTAACACAATTAATTTTAGTTTAGTTAGTCATGGACTTCTCATTACATTGTAGACTAGCCACACCTTAGAAGTAGGATTCTCTTATTGTGTTTTTTTGTAGTTAGTTCGTAATTAGTATACCTAATTTAATACCTTACTACTTAAAAGGGTGGTACAAATTTTTATAAAAAAACAAAATATCAAATGTTATAATTGTTATAATTTTTTCTGCAATGTATTTAATACACTAGTCCAAGTAATACTGCAATAGGATATTTCTTATCGCAACATGGCTTGAATTATGATAAGCGGAAATTAAATGTGTACTACATCGAGGGAAAATGCCGAAGGCGGATGTTGAATTTGCAGGTACCCCTTATTGGAGCAAATCTACAGTCGAATCGTTTCGCGAACAGGAGAAGGTACGATTGATATGTACGAAGAGTCTATACGGATGCCTTTTCTCATCCGGTACCCGAGAGAGATTAAACCGGGTTCTCTGACAGAAGCGATGGCGCTGAACGTGGATTTTGCCGGAGTCAGGATTCCTAAAGACATGCAGGGCCGGAGCTTGCGGCTGTTATTCAACGGAACAATTCCCATGGGTTGGCGAACGTCTGTGTATTACCGGTATTGGATGCATCTTGATAAATACCATAACGTTTAATCCCATTATGGTATTCGAACGCATCGCTACAAGCTAATCTATTATTACGCCCAAGCATTAGGCACATCGGGGTCAAAAGAGAAACAAGACCTCCTGAATGGGAATTGTTTGACCTAAAAAATGATCCCTATGAAATCAAAAATCTTTATACAAACCCGGAATATTCAAACATTGTAACACTATTAAAAGCGGAAATGAAGAGATTGCAGCAAGAATTACTCGATGAACCGGTTTATGAAACATAAATCCACAACTTAATTTGGAGTCAGTTTTTACAATCTAGTATCCTTAATTATCTAGCCACTCGGCTAGTTTTTTTTATTTTGTGGGTGTGGTAATTATACAAGCTACTCTAGGAATAG
>NZ_JAGGQR010000081.1:0-6036 GCF_018613205.1 Bacillus sp. ISL-46 | reverse complement strand
CGGATTTGTCGACAGTCTGAGTCACCCTTAAGGGTGACTTTTATTTATGTAACATAATAGAGGTTTTGTTACATTGAAACACAAGGCCTTTGTTTTTTAAGTTAACGGGGAGTTTAGTTAAAGATTTTAAAATATACAGGAAATATCATTCTTTAAAAAGAATTAAAATAGATGGTCAGAAGAAGCAAATACACGAGGATATTTACATTGTGCGAGGTGAATAGTAGTGAGAAGTGATCAAGAAATGTTGGATTTAATATTAGAAGTAGCTCAAAAAGATGAACGAATTCGAGCGGTCTATATGAACGGTTCAAGGACAAATCCCAATGCTCCAAAAGATATTTTTCAGGATTACGACATTGTATATGTAGTCACGGAAACAGCCTCTTTTATAGAAGATGAAGAATGGATTAATAAATTTGGGGAATTGATTATGATCCAAGAGCCTGATAAATTAGATCAAGCTTGCGGTGTAGAAAAGAATTTTGATCGTTCTTACGGATATTTAATGCTTTTTACTGATGGAAATCGTATTGATCTTCCCATCGAAACAAAAGAATCAATGATTGAAGGATATGTAGAAGATAAACTTACCATTCCATTATTAGATAAGGACAACTGTCTGTCACTTATCCCTGCTCCATCGGATGTTGACTACCATGTAAAAAAACCAACAGAAGCGCTTTTCGTGAGCTGTTGTAATAATTTTTGGTGGTGTCTTCAAAACGTTGCAAAAGGAATTTGGAGAGATGAATTACCATATGCAAAACTTATGTTTGAACATGCCACTAAAGTTTCCTTAGACGAGATGGTTTCAAGGTGGATGGGACTAAAAATGACTTTCAGGTTTCAACAGGAAAGATGGGAAAGTATTTCAAAAAATATCTCCCAGAATCACATTGGGAGATGTATAAAGAAACCTATTCCGTAAGTGATTATGACAAATTATGGAATTCTATATTCGTTACCTGCGAATTGTTTCGGACTTTAGTTAAAGACTAGCAAAGCATTGTTTGTTTACATACCTAGTTCACGATGATACAAGCATGTCAAAATATCTTAAACATGTAAGAAACTTATCTAGTGATGCAAAGAAAATATTTTAATATGAGCTTATTGAAAAAGCATCAGCTGCATTTGTAGTTTTGTTTGTATCCAGGTAAAAAATAAATGTAACTTAATGAATGTTTTGTTACATTGAAAAAATTTAAAAGTTCAAAATGATTACTTCAGTCATTTTTGATCACTTACTTAGACAATCCTTTTTTATTAAGTTAACGAAGCAGGTTTTAGCTTCTTTTTTAATTACCATTATTTTTCTTTTGTTTATTTTGCTTATATATATAATCAATCCTATTCATTGTTCTATAGCCTAAAATACCAAGTAAAATTGAATATATGGTTGTTAAGAACAAACCAAGAATGGCAATCCAAAATAATGATGTAAGCTTTGTTTTTTCATTGAACATATTATAACCTCCGAAAAATAATTTTTATTATCTTTTACTTATTAAGGGAGATTATTCGAATTAAACTAAACTGCCAGTTAGCTTAAGTAGCAATCCTTCACAATCCCAATAGAGTAAACCCTTTTGGGACTTTTTATTTTTGTGAGAATGCTACTAAAAAGGAATTAGGTAGTCCAATAGCATTGGGATTTGAATTTTTTAAGTAAAAGTATTGATATCGAAAAAAGGAATCAACCCTGCTAATTTTTGAGATCCTTAATCTTCTCATTTTGCTACGGAAACACAACTTCATCTGGAGTATAGCAATGATTCCTGAAAGCTTCTCTTATCGGTAGTTGGTCCGCCTATTTTAATAGTAAATAACCTTCCTTATTGTCTATAAACATAGACCGTTAAAATACTAAACTTGTCTTTAAACGCATAGTAAGTTCCTTTATGAAAAATAAGTTACATTCAAAATGGCTATTAGTAAGTTATTACATTCTATATATATTGTTTTTCTATGCTGGGCGGAGGAATGGTTGCTCCAATAGGAATGGCCATGGTTTTTCGACTTGCTCCTCCGGATAAAATGGGGGCCGTAATGGGAACACTTGGGGTTCCAATGCTAATCACATCGAAAATCATCTACAAAAAACGAGTGGTGCACCATACTTGTATAAATTCCATGTCATATTTCCTTACAAGTTAATGTGAAGATATTAAAAAAAGTGATATTTTTATATTAACAAAAAGTTCAGACAAAATAGGAGGAAATCACAATGAAAAACATCGGCCATCTATCATTTTTAATATTAGTAATAAGAGTAGTATTTTCAAAAAAATCTCCTGTTTTATATTAATGATTAATTGAAATAAACATTCTTATCATGAAATTGTTGATCAATAACGGTGCTCGACGAGAATTGTAAATATATGATTTTAATTTAAGTTAAATAGTATCTTGGACTTAAACATTTAGCACCAAGAGAATCACAAGGTGGTCTTTATGAAGAATACAAATGGTCAAACATCGGTATTAGTTTTATCAACTGTGTCAATGATTGTCTCATTTACCGTATGGTCGGTTTTTGCACCGATTGCTACAGAAATTCAAAAAATTTATCAGTTAAGTATTACTCAAAAAATCATTCTTATTGCTACCCCAGTATTATTGGGGTCTTTAATGCGTATTCCAATGGGGATTTTAACAGATCGATATGGCGGGAGAAGAATTTTTGCGTTGACTATGTTACTGCTTATCTTACCCATGGTTGGAGCAGGTTTTGCAGATTCTTTTGCCATGTTGTTATTTTGGGCATTCTTTATCGGGATGGCAGGAACAACATTTGCTATTTCCAAAACCTATGTATCTAAATGGTATCCTCCACAAAAACAAGGTTTGATCTTAGGAATTGGAGGGATGGGAAATTTAGGATCAGCTGTAGCAAATTTCTTGATACCATCCATTTTTAGCTCTTTTGGTCTTTCATGGGTATTTTGGAACCTTGCAATTGCTATGGCATGTATGTCAATTCTTTTCTGGTAGGAACAAAAGATGTACAAAGAACAAGTAAACATAAGACTTTAAAGGAATCTCTTTCCGTATTAAAATTTAAAGAAACATGGTATTTATCGTTTTTTTACTTCCTTACATTTGGAACTTTTGTGACTTTCAGTATTTATTTACCTACATTTTTGAATGATCTCTTTAGTATTACAGCCCTTGAAGCTGGAATAAAAACAGCTATATTCGTCGTAATGGCTACGCTTATACGTCCATTTGGTGGCTATCTTTCCGACCGTTTTTGGAGCAAAAGGGTTGTTGACTCTAGTTTTTAGTGGAGTAACATTATGTGGGGTGTTCATTGCTTTTACTATGGAAAACTTCCTTTTCTTTAGTATAAATTGTTTGATCATCTCTATATTGTTAGGGATAGGAAATGGTGCTGTTTTCAAGATGGTACCTGAAATCTCTAAAGGAAATACAGGTGCGGTAACAGGGATTGTCGGTGCAATTGGAGGAGTTGGAGGCTTTTTTCCTCCAATTGTCCTTGGCTTGACAAAAGATTTAGCAGGAGATTATGTTTTAGGTTTTCTATTATTATCTATTCTCTCCCTTTTTTGCTTAATCCTTAATCATAAGGGAGTTAATAAAACAAGTATAAAAGTACGTGCACATAAAAGTGCATAATACACTATAGAATGGAGTGATAGCACCTGCACATCTAGTGCAGATGCTTTTTATATGTGCGCCCGGCATGGGTGGATTGTCAACACAAAACTAGACAGTTTTTTTAAGGTGTCCAAGTTTGTATTCTATCGGGCTTAAGTAGCCTAATGTTCCGTGAATTCGAATGTGGTTAAACCAATGAACATAGTCTCGTAATTCTCCTTGTTAATTCTTCTAAACTAGTAAAGTGTTGCCCTTTAACAAACTCAGTTTTAATGATCTTAAATGTTGCTTCTGCCACGGCATTATCATAAGGGCAGCCTTTCATGCTCAAAGATCGCTTGATTTTAAAAGTTTCTAGAGCTTCATCAATTAGCTTATTTTTGAATTCACTTCCTCGATCTGTATGGAAATACTCTATTTTTCGCAGGTCTTTCTTAATGGATGAAAAAGCCCGATAAACCAAGGCTGCATCTTTATTCGGACCTGAACTAAATCCAACGATTTCTCGGTTAAAGAGATCGACAAATATACATACGTAATGCCAATTTTGATTGACTCTTACATATGTTAAATCGCTTACAACCACAGTCAATTCTTCTTCCTAATTAAAGGCTCTATTCAACTCATTTTTCTGCGTGGATTCGTTACAATCTTTTGAATGAGGTTTAAACTGGGCAACTGTGTATCTCGATACTAATCCCTGTTCATTCATAATTCGGCCAATCCTTCGCCTTGATACTTGGTGCCCAAGCTTTCTAAGCTCCACCTTTATCTTACGAGTACCATAGTTTTGACGACTATTTTTGAATATCTCGATGATAGTAGAGGTTAAGTCATTCTCTGAAGCCCTTTCTTTTGCTTCATAATAATAGGTACTTCTTTGGATTTGCAGGACTTTGCACATTGCTGATATCGAGTATTTGTGTAGATTGTTCTTGATCACATTTACTTTCGTCCTAGTATCAGCGCGGCTTGCTTTAAAATATCGTTCTCCATTTGAAGCTGCTTATTTTCTTTTCTTAATTTAATCAGCTCTTGTTCTTCTGGAGTCAGATTATCTTTTTCCTTGAACGAACCGGAGGTTTGACTTGGACTCACCCACTTATCCAATGATGAGGGTGTAAGATCGTATTCCCTTATAATATCTTTTCTTGGTTTCCCATTCAGATAAAGCTGGACGATCTGTTGTTTGAATTCCGTGGTAAATGTTCGACGTTCTTTTTTAGCCATAGTAGATTCTCCTCAAACGTGTTATCTGTAGTCTACTTGACCTTAAAATTTCTGTCCAACTAAGTGTAGCCTATCCAGGGTGTAATCTCTAGGGTGAAAGTCCCGAACTGTGAAGGCAGAAGTAACAGTTAGCTTAACTATTTTATATGGAAACAAAAGCTACGAATTATGGGGACAATTTAATACAGAAAATGAAGTTACTGATACTGAAAAAGAAATTTGGGGAATAGTTAGAAAAATAGGTTCTGGTGCAAAAAGTTTAACACAATTACTAGTAATCTCTAAATCTTGGACATACAGATACTATTACTCTAAAAAAGGACGTGATCAGTATGGAAAAGCAAAATTTATTTAAGTGGAAACATTATCAGCCCGACATTATTTTGTTAACAGTAAGATGGTACCTGCGGTACAACTTAAGCTTTCGTAACATAGTGGAGATGATGGAGGAACGTGGCTTATTCATCGCTCACACAACGATTATGCGTTGGGTACATCAATATGGTCCTGAGTTGGATAAGAGAATCCGTCGCCATCTCAGGCAAACGAATGACTCATGGAGAGTCGATGAGACCTATATCAAGATAAAAGGGGAATGGATGTATCTGTATCGTGCAGTAGATTCCGAAGGAAACACCATTGATTTTTATCTTAGAAAAAATAGAAATGCCCAATCAGCCAAGTGCTTTTTCAAAAAAGCCTTGGCTTCTTCGCATGTATCATCTCCCCGTGTGATCACAGTTGATAAGAATCCAGCGTATCCTGTTGCGATTCAAGAATTACAAGAAGAAAAAAGCATGCCTTCAGGCACGCAAATAAGACAACAGAAGTACCTAAATAATATCATTGAGCAAGACCATCGCTTTATAAAGAAGCGAGTTCGTTCTATGCTAGGATTGAAATCGTTTCGAACTGCCAAAAAGATATTGAGTGGTATGGAAGCGATGCATATGCTTCATAAGAAGCAAGTTTTCTTACGGGAGAAGTCTGTCAAAAACCAGAAAGAATTTATACATCAGTTGTTTGGACTTACAGCATAAGGTAGGATTCCGTAAGGAATCTACAGACTGTCGACAAATCCGAAAAACTTGGGTTTGCCGGCAGTCTTTTTTATGTCTTTGTTAATTTGTTTGTTGATTTGCGCTCCAGGCGCTTCGCTTTCCGCGGGCGTAGCGGGGAGCC
>NZ_JAGGQR010000080.1:0-11376 GCF_018613205.1 Bacillus sp. ISL-46 | reverse complement strand
TGGATTACGAGCGATTCGACCGCATGACGGACGAGGGCTATTGCTTTGTTTCCCGCCTGCAAAAGAACGCAGTCGTACGGTCACTCGAACACTTCGAACTACCGGAAGACTCTGTCGTAATGTCGGATGAAATGATTGTGATCGGCACTGCGCAGAACCGGTCAGAAAACGTGTTCCGTCTTTTGAAAGTGCTGGATTCCAAAGGCAATCAGCTGAATCTGATCACGAACCGGTTCGATTTATCCGCGGACGAAATCGCTGAACTGTACAAGTCCCGCTGGGCCATCGAACTGTTCTTCAAATGGGTGAAACAGCACTTGAACATCAAGAAGTTCTACGCGCAAAGTTAGCAGGGTGTACACAATCAGGTGTACATTGCGTTGATCGTCTACTGCCTGAACGTCCTTGCGCAATTGCGGACGAACAGCAAGCGAACCTACTTGCAGATCAGCCGCTATCTGAAGGCTTCCTTATGGAAGTCCGCGCATACCTGGCTCCGGAAAATCGAAGGGAAAAGCGTGCCATAACCCAAACAATCAGGCGCTGTTACACCAGTCAAAGGATATAGTAAAAAATTGGATGCATACTGTCTCTGTTCAGCTGTTTTCGTTTTTTCTCTTTAGAGCAGAGAATTATAAACAGAATATTCCGTGACCATTTGTGCGACGGCAGTGATAAAGTAAATGGGTATTTTCTATATGTCCGTGATTTAAAAAAGGCAATTGTCATTTTCCTTTTCTTATCAAACTTTTTATTCACTACTGAGTGGATGATTATTAAGAATAATTCCTAGTTCAACAATCGGGCGTTTTAATTAAACAAGCAGCTAAAAGGATCTTCCAGCCGAAGATCCTTTTTCAGTACCGATAATACCTCACTATGTTAATTTCATTTCAAAATCATCTCGATATATAATACAACATTTTAAGAAATATTTTTCAATTCCTCTGTTAGTCGTAGGAATTTTTCTTTGTTTCGATCCTGTAATGACTGGTCAATCTCTTTTAGGATTTGCTCTTTTCGTAAATTACGAAGGGCTTTGTTTAACAACGTTTCAGCAAATTCAGAATCCATGATGTTTACTTCAGGTTGTGGTGGTGTATTAAGAAAATTCCTTTCCATGGAAACCAACTCCTTGACCTTTTTTCTATTATACTAATGGTTTTCAGACTATTCAAATATTTTGCTTGATAGTTCCATGGTATTTATAGCTAATGTGTTTACATCTGAAAGTGTAAACTCATTGAAACCTCAGTCTAAAGATAGAATGATATAGATTAACGATTAAGAAACTGAAAGAATAATAGATTTTGAGATGAATTAAAAATATCCTTGTTTAAAGACCATAACTGAAATCAAATAGGTAAGATAAGAGTTTAGTTCAAATCGATCTTTATTAACAAAATCAGACAACGTTAATTTGCTTTCTCTTGACACTATTTTACCCCCTTATTTAGCTTCTTTATCTTTATGATTTCCAAGCTATTATTCTTTTATACATATAAATTAATAAAATATTTATTTTTGAGTATAAATTTTCTCACATATATAAAAAAGTTCTTGAAAATTTTATGAGTTTCTGGGCCTTTAATTGCTGAGAATAAATATTATGCAACTAGAAATATTCATTATCTTAAACAACTTCTTTTTTTCATACCGATCATAGACCTTTTCAGGAGTAATAAATGTTTAAACTCGCCAATCATGTTCCCATTAAAGGGCATTAAATGGAATTAGGCTTATTGAACGAAGGGGCAGATTAGTTAAAGTTCTTTTAACAAAATAAGTTTTTAATATTCCCTTACAAGAATATTCCTTGTGGGTTATATTGAGAGTGAAAGGAGAAAGGTAATATGGGCGTCAAAATCACAACAACTTTGAGTGCACTTGCCGAGCCCAACCGACTACACATAGTTGAGCTTTTGCGTGATGGCCCCCTCACTGTAGGGGAAATCGCCGAACGACTTAGTCTTCTCCAACCACAAACTTCCAAACATCTCCGCGTACTTAGTGAATCTGGGCTCGTCGAGGTGCAAGCAATTGCTAATCGGCGAATCTACAAGCTACGGCAGCAGCCATTCCAAGATCTAGATCATTGGCTGGAGTCTTTCCACAGTGTCTGGCATGAAAGATTCGATCGCTTGGATGATTATTTGGATGAATTGCAAGGAAAAGACTGATATTGTGACGAAAAAGATTACTACGGAAAAGAAGTGACGAATTATTACGAAAATATGGTAGGAGGAATTGAAATGTCCGAAAACAAAGTAACAAACAGTATGACAACTAACGTAGAAGGGCGAGTTCTTGTCATAGAGCGAATCTTCAACGCGCCACGAGATCTCGTATTTAAAGCATTTTCGGAGCCTGAGCGCTTGGCGAGCTGGTGGGGACCAAGAGGATGGCAAACAGAAAATCGCAAATTTGAGTTTAAGCCTAACGGCGTATGGTATTATTGCATGCGTTGCACAGATGAGAACCAAGACGAGTTTTTTTGCCAAGAATCTTGGGGGAAAGCTGTCTATCAAGAGATTATTGCGCCTGAGAAGATTGTCTATACAGATGTGTTTGCAGATCAGGAAGGTAATGCTGTCGATGGAATGCCAGAGATGCTGATTACGATGAATTTTATTGAACACGAAGGAAAGACGAAACTTAGTACGCGTTCTCAATTCGCGTCAATCGAGGCTCTTCAGCAGGTAATGGACATGGGTGCAGTCCAAGGAATGGCCTCACAATTTGACCGCCTCGATGACCTTCTGGAAGAGCTTCAGTAGATAAGATAACAAGTATTAGGAGTTGTTAAGGCAACTCCCTTATTTTTCTAACAGGGGCTATTTTTGAATAAGTACGAAAAAGTTTCAACAGTCCTTGATCTTCCACAATCGGGCGCAATTCTAGAATAAAAATTGTGCTCTTTCTTTATGTATAGGGTATTTTCTTGAATATGGGAAGGAATTATTAGAAAGTTATCTTGGCTTTCGTTATATTCCTTTAATCATTTCACATGTTCCAGTACCATCATTGAAACCCACTTGTTACGGCCTCTGTCACAAATCACCTTAAAACACTACTTTTCCATTATATTTTGTGTGACATTATATAAAAACACTTGCTAAAACTGGGTTTTAAATTAATTTTTTGACATTTAATATAAATTTCTTCTTTCCACGATCCCTAATTATTAAAAAATTCCCTCATTTTACTTTTACCAACCTGAAAGCTTTAAGGCTGCGTGTTTTCTTCAGAAATAGGGACTTCTCTTTCTTTGAACTTTTATCCAGATGGAAAACCAATCGGGTAATCTCCTTTGCCACTATTACCGGCTGACATTGAAATTTTTCGAAAAGATTACTTTCCCAACCAGTACTAAGAATGTAAACAGATTAATATTTTTTTGCTTTTTCATGATGCATCCTCCTTATTTTTCAAAGCTAGTTTACTATTTCTAAGTTAAGAATAGCACTCTATTCTCTCTCTTTTGAGTTTTATGTGAGGAGTTCTGACGTGCTAATTTATTCCATTTATGTATGTTATATAATTTTTATGACATATCTAATTTTGTCCAACTTAATCTTTCAATTTCTTTAAACAACTCCTCTTGGATTAAAAATTATCTTAAAGATTATAGAAGGAATGGAAATTGCCAAAAGTCCTATACTACACAAATCCCTAGTGAAAGCCTGCTGGATTATCTTATTTCTACAAGATATGGATCAACAGCGTTTGACATAGATCGGAACCGCAGTATACTGACCCGTACGATGTGGTGTAAGGGGATAAATAGAGGTTAGTGCCTCCCCCCATCTCAATTCTGTTGATTCATTTAACTAAAAATCAAACATCCATTGACCTTTTGTTTCATCCACTTACTAGGAATCTTTTGATTACTATACAATGAAGGCGTCATCCGGTTGTGCTTCGTATTCGTATAACTCAAAGTTGTCATGGTTGTATGTCCGATCGTTACGCCGCGTTTTTCCATCATCTCTACAAGATTCCGAAGATTATACCCAAGATGCCATCTTACTGTATAGGTATACTCCAGATTTATACATAACTAATCCACTTTGAGATTTTATACAAGAATCTATAATTAAAAGAAACCGAAAAAAGTATGGAAGGAAACCTGACAACAATTATTACTTTGTTTGGAATTGATAGTATGATGATCAAAGAATTTATAAGGGATATTTATACAAACACTTTAATAATCAACAACTGATCTAAACTTATCTATGCTCGAACTATATGCTATTAAATATAAATTACCAGATTTGTTTTAAATAATTATCTTAGAACTAGAACATTTACCATCAAGAGAAATGCAAGGGGCTGACATTATGAAACCAGAGGGTCAAACATCAGTACTAGTTTTATCAACTATATCAATGATTGTTTCATTTGCAGTTTGGTCGGTCTTTGCACCGATTGCTGTGGCACTTCAAGAAATTTACCATTTAAGTACAACCGAAAAAAGCATTCTTATTGCTACTCCGGTTTTGTTGGGTTCTTTGATGCGCATACCAATGGGGATTTTAACAGATCGATATGGTGGCAGAAGAATCTATGCTTTGACTATGTTATTTCTTATATTACCGATGGTTGGAGCGGGATTTGCTCATTCTTATGTCATGATGTTGTTCTGGGCATTTTTTATTGGCATGGCAGGAACAACGTTTGCTGTTTCAATTACTTATGTTTCTAGATTGTATCCACCACAAAAACAAGGTTTAATTCTAGGAATTGCAGGTATGGGAAATTTGGGATCAGCAGTGGCTAGTTTTTTGATTCCTATGATTTTTACTTCATACGGTATGGCCTGGGTGTTTTGGAGCCTTGCTATTGCAATTGGGGTTATGTCCATTACCTTCTGGATAGGAACACAAGATTCACAAAGACCAAGTGAGACCAAGACTTTAATAGAATCTTTGTCTGTATTAAAATTTAAAGAAACGTGGTTTTTATCCATTTTTTATTTCCTTACCTTTGGTTGTTTTGTAACTTTTAGTATTTATTTACCTACATTGTTGCATGACCTGTTTCATATTACAGCTCTTGATGCTGGAATAAAAACAGCAGGATTCGTTATATTGGCTACCTTTATACGTCCAGTTGGTGGGTATTTATCTGATCGGTTTGGAGCAAATAAATTGTTAACCGTTGTCTTTAGTGGTGTATTGTTATGTGGATTGTTCATCGCTTTTACAAAGGAAAATTTTATTTTCTTTAGTATTAGTTGTTTGATTATCTCCATTTTGGTGGGAATAGGAAATGGTGCAGTTTTCAAGATGGTACCTGAAGTTTCATCAGGGAATACAGGAGCGGTAACAGGTATTGTCGGCGCAGTTGGAGGAATTGGAGGTTTCTTTCCTCCAATTGCCCTGGGATTCTTAAAGGATATAACTGGAGATTATTTTCTGAGTTTTGCATTATTATCTATTCTCTCTCTGTTTTGTTTAATTATTAATCATACGGGAATTAATAAAACAAGAGTAAATTTAAGTACAAAGAAAATCGCATAAAAGAGTGTGTCCCAAAAGCCTAGCTTTTGTAACCTCGCTGTTGGACAGATGGATATGAGATGGTTCTTTTCCGTGTTATCCTGGCGGTGGACGTCCTCTTTACCATCTTTAAATTGTGTTGAAAATTATCCTTTATGCCTATGCCAAGGAACTCTATTCATCACGGGTCATATTTTCCAAGTATAGGGGAATATAGTACTATACTTGAACAGTCTGGATTTAGAGTATCATATGTTCATCATTTTGATAGACCTATCCCATTAACTGATGGAGAAAAGGGGTTGAATCATTGGTTAGATAGTTTTGAGGATTACAATTTCCCTGAGTTCTCTAAGTAAGAAAAAATGGCTATTTACGGAAAAATAAAAAATAAGATACAATCAGATTTATATAAAGATGGTATATGGGAATCTGATTATAAACGAATTAGAAATGTTGCCATTAAGAAAAGATAGTTACTGTTGCAGTGTGGTATGTTGAATGCCCTTGGAATTATAAGATCTAAGGCTGTTTTAATTTCCACTAACGAATTTTATGGTAACTAAATAAGCTTATATAATGGAATTAAAAAGAAAAATAATTTTCTTGTTCCGCAATCGGGCGCCATTCTTGAGGATAGGCGCTCATTTTGCATTTAGTGCTATATTGTTGAATTGAATACTTTTTACAATTTTACTTTATAGATAATTAATGGATGGTATAATAAGATCAAGAACAATTGGACGGGGGAGAAATTTGTGGAAGAAATCTTAAAACAAATTTTGAATGAACTAAAAGAAATGCGCGTTGACATAAATGAATTGAAACAAGGACAGAACAGACTGGAAGTTGGGCAAGAAAAATTACAAAAGAATCTTGTCGATAGTTTAGGATTATACACAGATAAAATTGTTGATCATATCGATGATAAAACTGAAGTATTAAACAAAAGAGTCTACAAAGTAGAAACAGAGATTGAACGATTGAGCAGACAGTAAGGAATCATACAGCCCTTACTGTCTTTTAGTTTATATCTCAAAAACTAACCGGAAATCTAAGAGTTATTCCACAAACGGGCGCTATCCTAGAACAAGGATAACGCTCATTTTTCATTTTAGGGCCATTTTCTAGAGAAAGAAAGGAAATTAGACGGTACATCTTGAATTTAAAGTCATGCCATTAAAGGGTCAGTTGAACAAACAGGATTTGTTTTACGGTATATAGAAAGTCATATTAGGGAGGAATATTTAGATGTCAAACCACGAAAACGAAGAAATGCTAACAGGAGGGAATGTCTCTAACGTTTATCGTTCGGGAGATACTGTGCGACGTGAATTAAAGCCAGATAGTCACAAAATTCATAAGTTATTAAAGCATTTGGAGAACAAAGGTTTTAGTTATGCACCAAAGTTTTTAGGTATTGATGAAAAAGGAAGAGAGATATTATCCTTTATTGAAGGAGAAGCTGGTAATTATCCTTTAAAAGAATATATGTGGTCTGATGATGTCTTAATAGAAATAGCGAAAATGCTCCGGCTTTATCATGATTCTGTGAGTGATTTTTCATTTGATAATAGCTGGCAATCGATAAATAACACCCCCAACAATTAGAGGTACTATGCCATAATGATTTTGCAATATACAACATTATTTTTAATCATGAAAGACCAGTAGGTATTATTGATTTTGATGTTGCTGGACCTGGTCCAAGACTTTGGGACATAGCTTATACTCTTTATACTTGCGTTCCCTTAAGTAGATTTTATCTTTCTGAAACAGATGAGAAAGTTTATTATAAATCATTACAGCATGCAAACCATATAAAACAAAGGGTTAGATTGTTTTTTGAATCTTACGGTGAGGGAATAGAAGAAGATTATTTGGAAATGGTATTGCTACGATTAGAAGGGTTATGTAAAACAATTACAAGAAAAGCCAGTGAAGGAGACAATGCTTTTCAAAAGATGATAGATGAAGGGCATCTTCAACATTATCAAAACGATATTAAATTCATTCGTGAACATGGAAAAGAGTGGATTTAAGGGTAGGTTTTTGTTGAACTAATAGGTGCTTAACTTCAATAAGACAAATATAAATCATCTTCCATAATCGGGCGCTTTACTTCTTGAAAGGGGTAAGGCGCTTTTGGTTGAATTAAAGAATAAGGAATTAGTTTTCGTTTTGATAAGTAAGTAATCGGTTAGGGGGGTATTATGCGAAAAACAGAAGTAGTTGCTTGGACTGAGAAGTGGAATGAGTTGTATCATGTTGAATCGGAAAAAATCAAACGCATATTCTATGATGAAATAATTGATATTTATCATATAGGAAGCACGTCTGTTCCACAAATTGGATATGCTAAGCCGATTATCGATATATTGGTTGTTGTAAAATAAATTAGTAATATTGATTTATACAATAAACAAATGGTCGAAATAGGTTATGATCCTAGAGGGGAGCAAGGTATTGAAGGAAGACGATACTTTAGTAAGGGAGGGAGTAACAGGACCCACCATGTTCATGTTTATCAGAACGGTACATAAATATAGAAAAACATCTAGCCTTTAAAAAATACTTAATTAAGCACCCTCAAGACGCTGAACAGTTAAAAAATAAAAAAACATTGACGGTTAAAAAAATTGCTTAAAGTAACAAAACTATGTATATCTTACCAGGCGGCGGTCAAGAACATGGAGAAACTTTAAAAGAAGCAGTTGTAAGAGAATGTTTAGAGGAAACCGGAGTTAATGTAGAGGCAAAAGAACTCTTGTTGGTTTCAGAATATATTGGAAAGAATCACGAACATGCCAAATGGGATTCTCATGTTCATGTTGTTGTTCATCTTTTCGCTTGTACCATAATAGATGAAAGTGATTTTGGTAAAGGAATTGAAACTGATTCAGGACAAGTGGCTCTTGAATGGATACCGTTAAAAGGATTATCAAACTACGATTTTTATCCAAAAGCTATAATACCACATTTAATAAATTACGGGATTCGTAATGAAATTGCTCAAGCATATGTTGGTGATATGGGTTAATTGAGATATGAAAGTTATTCAACTATCGGGCGCTTTAATTGAATAAGACAAATAAAAAGTCGATTCCTTTTACGTACAGGAAATCGGCTTTTTTGGGTGGAGTATTTGCTTAGCGTACAAAATTCGCGTTTTGCGGGCGCTATCCCTGTTAAGACTTATGTGACGTATTAGAGCAGCAACCCTGTGATCAAGCCCATTAGGGAAATTGGCGGAATTAACGGAATTAACTAAAGAAAAAAATGTAAAGGTTATTTATTTTGAGGAGCTAACTTCTTCAAAAGTCGCTCAAACATTAGCCAATGAAATAGGTGCTAAAACAGAAGTTTTAAATCCATTAGAAGGATTAACGAAAGAAGAGCAAGAAAAAGGTCTGGATTATATAGATGTTATGAAAAAAAATCTTGAGGCATTAAAACTATCCATTTTAAAGTAATTATTCAAATGAAGGATAGGAGTTTACCCGCGTTTTTAACTAAATCAGTATGTTGATTAAATTCACAATAAGTTACTTTATTATTTTTCTACAAATCTATTAAATTGATTTAGCTATATTACGTGATTTATAAAATCTGTTTATTTATTGAATAGCGGATAGTAAAAAAATGAGCTTGGAGAAGATTTGATATGCTCCCGATAAAGTAGACAGATTAAATAATAAAAATCTGTTTTACTTTATTGGGGGCTTTTTACTATGGGAAAAAGTGCTTATTCTGCACAAGAAAAGTATGAGTTAATTGTGGCTTAATCAATCTCCATATGATATTCGAATTGAATGGGGAAGACGTGGGGCACGAGAAGTAGAAAAGAAAAGGGATATGCCCTAAAGTATTCTTTGGGCACATCCTCTTTAAGATCACACTCTAGTTTGGAGAATTATCTGATTAGTAAGCCACTTTTGCCGCTTCGATAGCCGCTTCATAGTTTGGATGTTCTGTTACTTCATTCACATACTCCGTATATGTTACAACGTCATTAGAATCTATTACAAATACTGAGCGAGCTAGTAGTCTTAATTCTTTAATTGCTACTCCGAATGCTTCACCAAATGATAAATCTCGGTGATCTGAAAGGGTTTGGACATTCTCAATCCCATTTGAGCCGCACCAGCGCGCTTGAGCAAAAGGCAAATCTACACTAACTGTTAAAACCTTTACGTTATCAAGCTTTGCTGCTTCTTCGTTGAAACGGCGCGTTTGTGCATCACATACCCCTGTATCAATTGAAGGAACCACACTGATTAAACGTACCTGGCCCTTTGAACTTTCTAATGTTACCTCAGATAAATCATTGGCTAATACTATAAAGTTTGGAGCTTTGTCCCCTGCCTTCACTTGACTGCCGATTAATGTTACTGGCTTGCCTATAAATGTTACTCCCATGAAAAAATGCCTCCCTTTTAATTAATAACATATCTGTTCATATTATCTTCAATATTAAAAAAATTCAATTACTTATTATTTTTCTGTTTATTTAAACCCGGTATGCGAATCCTTTTATAATCAACTGTCTGTACAGTTACCATCTTTATATCACCTCCCTTTTAGATTCTTCTCAACTTTTGCTCCTTAACACCTTAAAACATAATACTTCCAACATCGCATCTCCAGTTCTCGTTCAACAAAACCAGCTTTTAAAATAAGGTAATGTTATTAATTTAAATAAGATCCAAGGTGAAAAATATAAGATTGAAGGTATACTAAAAATATAGGGTAACTTAGTAGACAAGTCAATCAATAAAATATTGTAAGCCCTTTATTTGGAATCTAAAAGTTGCAAGTCATAAATTAATGAGGTGGCGGACATGAAACATATAAGTATTGAAGAATTAAAAGAAAAAGCGATTGAAATGAGATAAACAGCGATAACCATGATTCACACGGCACAATCAGGTCATCCAGGAGGTTCACTTTCTGCAGCTGATCTAATGACAGCTCTATACTTTAAAGAAATGAACATTGATCCAAACAATCCTACTTGGGAAGATCGTGACAGATTTGTTCTTTCAAAAGGACATGTTTGTCCTATCCAATATGCGGCCTTAGCTTTACTTGGTTATGTCCCATATGAAACGATCTACACGTTAAGAGAGTACGGTTCTCCTTTTCAAGGACATCCAGATATGAAAAAGTGTCCGGGAATCGATATTTCAACAGGGTCACTAGGACAAGGACTTTCTTGTGGAGTGGGGATGGCAATAGCAGGAAAAAGGGATAAAAAAGAGTACCGAGTTTTCTTCATATTGATGTAATGGATGGCCACTTTGTGCCGAATATCACTATGGGTCCTCTTATCGTAGAAGCGATTCGTCCTGTCACAGCATTACCGTTAGATGTTCATTTAATGATTAAAAATGCGGATCAATAGATTCCTTCATTTGCAAAAGCAGGTGCTGATATCATTTCTAATCATGTTAAGGCATGTCCTCATTTATATCGTACCATTCAATTAATTAAGCAACATGGAATTAAAGCAGGTGTTGTATTAAATCCTGCTACACCTGTCAATCAAGTTAAACATATTCTTGAGGATATTGTTTTGATCTTATTGATGACAGTGAATCCGGGATTGGCGGGCAAAAATTTATTAATAGTGTATTGCCGAAAATTGAACAATTTTCACAGATAATTAAGCTGTGTGGACTATCAATTGAATTTGAGGTGGACGTGGTATAAACACAGACACGGCTAGACTATGTGTTGAAGCAGGAGCCAATGTATTAGTAGTCTGTTCCGATATTTATAATCAAGTGGATCGAAAAGCTGCAATTGAAACTATTAAAAGAGCATTATAATTTTAAAGATAGCTAAGCCGATAAAAAACCTCCGGATAACA
>NZ_JAGGQR010000079.1:0-5733 GCF_018613205.1 Bacillus sp. ISL-46 | reverse complement strand
TGGATTACGAGCGATTCGACCCCATGACGGACGAGGGCTATTTCTTTGTTTCCCGCCTGCGAAAGAACGCAGTCGTACGGTCACTCGAACACTTCGAACTACCGGAAGACTCTGTCGTAATGTCGGATGAAATGATTGTGATCGGCACTGCTCAGAACCGGTTAGAAAACGTGTTCCGTCTTTTGAAAGTGCTGGATTCCAAAGGCAATCAGCTGAATCTGATCACGAACCGGTTCGATTTATCCGCGGACGAAATCGCTGAACTGTACAAGTCCCGCTGGGCCATCGAACTGTTCTTCAAATGGGTGAAACAGCACTTGAACATCAAGAAGTTCTACGCGCAAAGTCAGCAGGGTGTACACAATCAGGTGTACATTGCGTTGATCGTCTACTGCCTGAACGTCCTTGCGCAATTGCGGACGAACAGCAAGCGAACCTACTTGCAGATCAGCCGCTATCTGAAGGCTTCCTTATGGAAGTCCGCGCATATCTGGCTCCGGAAAATCGAAGGGAAAAGCGTGCCATAACCCAAACAATCAGGCGCTGTTACACCAGTCAAAGGGTATAGTAAAAAATTGGATGCATACTGTCTCTGTTCAGCTGTTTTCGTTTTTTCTCTTTAGAGCAGAGAATTATAAACAGAATATTCCGTGACCATTTGTACAACGGCAGTGGGAGAATCTATTTGTAATAAATTGTTATCGAATAATAACCATTTACTATGTATTTCTAGAAAAAAGAATAATGAACTAATTTCCCTTGCAAACTCAAAGAACTGCAAATTGGATTATTTCGAATTCGATTTATACAATACAAATGAAATCGAAGAACTTATGAAAAATATTTTTGATAAAATTGATTCTTCTGTTATTGAGTCTTTATATCTCATTAACAATGCTGGTGTTTACTTTTCTCAAAATATAGAAGAAACAGAGCCAAACTCTATTATAAAAATGATGAATGTAAATTTAATTTCTCCAATGATTTTAACGTCTTGTTTTATAAAAAAATCTGAAAAATACAATATTGAAAAAAGGATTTTAAATGTTTCGTCTGGTGCATCATTCAACTTATCTTCTGGTGGAAGTTGTTATTCTACGTCGAAAGCAGGACTTGAAACTTTTTCGAAAAGCATTGGGATAGAGAAAAGTAATGTTAAGATAATGGCAATTCGACCAGGAATGGTTGATACTTATATGCACAGAAATACTGTAAATAAAAAAAACTTAAAAACACCTGAGTATGCAGCTATAGAATACTTACTTTTTTATTTGAAAGATTTGAACACGGAAAAGCAGTAAAAGCTTGGTAATATATGCTTAATTACATTACAGAGATTATTGAACTAAAACAGCTAATAGTAGCTCAAAGTTGTATTCCGTTATAGGGCGCTTTAGTGGAATAAAATCGGTGGTTATAAATTAATCATTTGATAGATAGAAGCTATCGGTAATCATTGTGATATAAAATTACTAATTTAGCACCGTTCAGAATTTTATGGACGGTGTTTTGTATGTATACAGATTTTATTTTATAAGAAATATGAATGCTTTAAATACATGTAGTCAAAGTGAAGAAATTGATTTTATTATATTTTTAACACTTTACTATTGATAAAACTGTAATCCGAGCAATGAAGATATTGAAGTCACGAAAAGATTAGTGGAAGCAGGTAAGATTCTAGGAATCGAGGTCCTTGATCACCTGATTGTAAATGCCGATGCTGAATACTACAGCTTGAAAGAAAAAGGTAGAATGTAAGATTCGAAGGAGAGGGAGGTTTAATCCCTCTTCTTTGTTATTTTCTTTTTTTTGTGGTAGTTCGTCTTGTTTGGGGGCATCGAACCCCCAACAATACGGCTGCATCCATGCTTCGCAAGGATGCAGCATAAAAACCCCGAATGAAAGATAAAAAATTGTTCGATTATTGTAAATATTCGGTTAAATCGACAAACATTTTACAATCACTTGTTTATAATGGGAGAAGGTGATACTTGTTTATCCAAAAAGTTTTTCCTACATTTTTTTATAAGGGGAGATGAAAATATGGATTTTTATGAAAAGTTACCTACTGATTTTTTAATTGCTTTTTATGATGAAATGATGAAAAACATTGAAAAAGGATTGTTAACGAAAAATATGTATTATGAATTAGGTTTACTGATTTCAGTTGCAAGTCATAGGGGTATTACATTAGAGCAACCATGGGACTTTGAACAGATAATCAATCAAAAGGCTCTGGATGATTTTATTCAATTTACGCAAAATGTAACGTAATAAAGGATGGTTTGGAACCATCTTGTGAACTTTTAGGATGTAACCAGCAAAATAAAATCAAAAAAAAATTCCCGTATTCAGTTGTAAAAATACAGGACTTTAATCAAACTTCTGTATGGTGTTGATTTTTACTTTTTTGATACATCGTGATGAGCTCGTCTAATTTCCGACTGCAACAAAGGGTGTCATCGCTATTTAATCCAGTTTTTCCCGCAATTAGGATCAAAATCTTTCTCATCTGATTGATCCGGTCCTCTAGTTCCTCAATCTCGATAAACATCATATATTCCCCTGATTCTCTTTAACTGTTTTTAATTCGATAAATTGGTTTTCCTCGCAATTATTATTATGCGAAAAATTCTTTATAATTGGAATACATCTGACAAAACCCCCTAAAACATTACAAAAAATTTTGTAGATAAAAGAACTTAGGGCGAAAAGAAAGGAACAAGAGGCCTTTCTCTCAGTCGTACTTGTCGCTTTTTTCGGTTTCCTCCTTCATTCCGTACGTTTCCAAGGTATTTATAGGTAGCCACGAGCATACTTAGAAAAACAAGAATAAACCGTGGACTGCGTATTCATGCAGCTTAACAGACAATCAATTTTCCGTTTCGATGTTGACTAAGTCAACAGGAGGGGATAGAGACACGCAACTAAACGGATCATTGAAAAGTTTCCGAAATTTAAAGGTAAGTTAAAGGCTTATGAGAACATTTTAACAGTGGAAGAAGCAATGCAAGGATTAACAGAAGTTAAAGCAGTATTCTTAAGATTAGCTTGGTTTTTTGAAGCTCCCAAATATGAAAGTTTTAATATCGGATTATTGTATCATCATTTAGAGAATGAATGGCTCGAATTCGCGTTAGAATTAATGACTCAGTTCTTTAGAGAGGATACGTATTTAATTCAAAAACCTACCTTTTCCATTCTTCGAGAAACGCCGGATCATTATTTTAATCAAAAGCAGTTTGCTGATTTCTTATCGGAACATGGCTTGAATTATGATAAGCGGAAATTAAATGTGTATTATAGTCGAGGGAAAATACCGAAAGCGGATGTTGAACTTGCAGGTACTCCCTATTGGAGCTAATCTACAGCCGAATCGTTTTGCGAACAGGAGAAGGAACGATTAAAAAAGGAATAGGGTTAAAGCTGTTAAAAGCAATGTAGCTTGGGTTCCAAGCTATTTTTTATTTGTATTGTATTGTGAATGAATCGGTGAAGTTCTTTCGAATAAACCAGGGATTTAGTTTGCAGTTTGCTATTGGCAAGCTTAGAATATCAGGCAAAGTAAAAGATATAATCCACACTTTTCCTCCGAATATTTCGCAATTCTAAATAAAACCTAAACTTTATCTATCTCAATATCCATAAATTTGGTAAAATGCATATAAAAGCTAATTTAAAAGAATCGTAATTAAAATCATCATTATGGGTTCTTCAATTTGTGTGTTTTGCCAATAGGTTGCATTGTCCGTAAAAGGGGATGAATACATGTGGATTTGGATTATTGTTTTTATTCTGTTTATCGTCCTATCGATCGTGCTTGAGGAGGCAAGCCATTATCTTTTGAATCAATATTTATATGAGTCTAAATATGGAAAGCAACTAAAATGGAAGAAAAGAATGATGACCCTTTTAACTTTATTTAAGAATAAATTACAAATAGACATACATCAAACGAAAAAAGAAAAGAGTTCATAAGGAAATTTAGAAAGATGAAGTAAGGTCTTAAATAAGAAATTAGCCGATTTTATTGATAAGGTTTTTACAAATGCTGATGCTAAATTCTAAGTATAAGCCATTTCTTAAGGGAGTTGATTCCGGACCATATCAGTAAAGGACAAGGTCCAATACATATATTGAACGGTCTTCAATTGCGAAGGATATAAAAAATAACAAAACTTTGAATATAAGAAAGAAAAAAGTAATAGGCTAACTGTACTTTTCTTGGAGGGGAAAAATGATATTCAAGGCAAATGAAATCGCAGAAATGGGAGATCATATTCTTTTTAAGAATGGAATCAAATGGATCGTTGAGAAGGTAAATGAAAATTCAGTCATTGTGAATATAACCGAAAATAAGACGGAATGGGAGTTTGAAGGAAATAGAACCGTTGTGGCACATAAAAATTACAAGGTTTTGGTAGTGCATGACGTGAAAGCAAACGTCATATATACACGATTTTAAAAGAATTGATTCCTTTTACCGGAGAGGGTTGGATTTTGCTCACTTTTTCATAAAGTAACAGCAAATATAAAACTATAAGAATTTTAAGTTCTATTAAAATTGAAAATGTAAGCGTTTTCTATTATAATAAATAATGGGTTGGATGGCATGTGTGGCCGTCATCGTATTTGGCGTAGGCGGGGCCGATACTAGGGACAGATGTTGAAATGTCTTTGTGGTGATATACTAAACATCATTCGTTAAATCATGTGGAAAATCAAGGATGAAGAAGAAATATAACTAAAAACTTCTTACAAATAAGATGTGCTGGATAGTATAAATGACTATCCAGTTTTTTATTGGGAATAGGTTTAATACTTCAAGATTTTAGAAACGACATTTATGACACTTTAACTCTTTAAAATTCCATCTAAAGATGTGAATTAGGAAAACGTGTTGACCATCTCGTTGTGGATGATATCCGCTATGTTTCCATCCTCTATAAAACAGCCCTTCTCAGCGGTTTGCTGGAAGGGCCAAATATCTTAATTAAGGCAAACACTAAAAAACGTTCAGCGTTTTATTCGTTGTTGTAATTAATTCATTTTTTCGTTTTGTTCCATTTGATTTAATTTCCTCTTTGTGTATCTATTGGAGAAAAATAGCATGAGAATGAACAAAATTAAACATCCACCCATAATCAACAAGAAATATTGCATCCAATCCATGAGAACTGAAAACTCCATTCAAATCCCCCTTTAATATTTACCTGCCTTTTATTATTTCTATATCTTGAAAAAAATTTCCTCCTGTTGAAGAGCAATAATGTATGGGTTTGACCTTTTTATTTATGTATTTACTTGACTATTACATGGGTTATGGAAAAGAACTCAAGATTGACGGTGGATTTACGTTCATCCTGAATGTGAATTCTTTTCTTTAAGGATCAATTTTTGTTACAAATCCAACGCGTAAACCGTTTAATCGCGGCAGAACAATACATTGCCGATAACAACCAAAAGTGGGTTTACGAGCAATTTGAAAACTATACTATCGAAACTTAATATACGTTCGCCCTTCTTTATTCCATTAAATGGCCAGATTGTGGAACAACAACTTTAAAGAAAATTGGATATCTATGTTTAGTTTAGAAGAAATTGTGAAGGTTTGTATTTAAACTAAAGTAGCAGTTAAGTTAAAGAAGGATTTTCAGCAAACTTTGTTTAATGATTAACATCTATATATCGTTGAATTATAATTTTTTGGGGGGGAGAAAATTATGGTAG
>NZ_JAGGQR010000007.1:0-48323 GCF_018613205.1 Bacillus sp. ISL-46 | reverse complement strand
TGGTATGCGTTGGACAACCTTAAGAGGCTTAAAAAAATTGTCCATGCAAGCGATGCTTACTTTTGCTGCCATGAACTTGAAAAAGATGGCCAGCTGGACGTGGAAAGGTCCAGAATTGGCGTAATAATAGTCAAAGGATAGGTCTAAATTTTGCTCTTACGAGCAAAAATCCAATAAAAAGGCATCGAATGGGCTCATTCGAATGCCTTTTGTCTACAATCTGACTCAAACCATTACGATTGGTTTGAGTTTCTCTATTATAAGAATTATTTAAGGGATATATTGTTCTGTAATTTTAGTTACAATACCATTTTTTATTTCTATATGAAACGGAATTTGATGGTGCTTATCTCTCTGTTTTAAAAAGGTGATAAACTGACTTCTAGTTACTTTTTCGTTCCATTTGATTCCGTATAAACTTCGTGTCTGTAAGACATATTGGGCATTTTTTGAAATGGTAAAGGTACGTATCTTGGGATTAACGTTCCTAATCCAGTATCCATCTGGCGCATGATCCATTTCTTTACTGCATTTACAATCCTTTAAAAATTCTCTATCAGCGGCTTTTCCGAAATACCACTGTATATAATCAAATTTCGCCACCCATTTACCATGAACTTGTTGGAAAGAAGTAATATAGGTGGCTGCTTTATCCGTTGTGGGTTGAATTACTTTTGCATTTGCTTTTGAACTGGGTGAGGGCAGTAATAACAAAGTAAAAATTAATACAGGAAAGAATAGTTTAAAAACTCTTTGTAACTTCAATCGTAATTCCCCCTCTTATATATATCCTATAGTTAAAATATAAATGGTATAAATTAAAAACGGTGTCGATATAAGGGATAGCAGAAAATTAATTTTGAGAAAATAGTTGCTCCCTTTTTATCTAAGGCTTTCGAACTGTAATTTTATTGAACGGTCGGGGATTTTATGAATATATTCCTATCTTTTTACTGTAATTTGTAGAAAAAAGTCCATTTCCCCCTATGATATATTCATATAATTCCAAAAAGAGGAATTAGTATGGTAGAGAATGGGACAGCTTATTTTGAGGGTGTGATAAGACCAACAAATAAACTAATCACTTGGAGCAGCAACAACACAAAAGTGGCTACTGTTGACTCGAAAGGAAATGTCAAAGCTATTAAAGCGGGGTCAGCAGTCATTACTGCGACTACAAAAGATGGAGTCAAAAAAGCTTCCTTTGGTGTAACTGTTAAATAGTAGTGGAAACAGGGGGAAGGTTCTCCTGCTTCTTTTTCCAAGTAGGGGACATTTGCATAGAGGACAAATGAAAAGGGCTACTTAAATTATTAGAAACCCCTTCTTCTTATAAAAAGGATTTCTTTCATGTGAATAATATATGAAAAAATAGCAGGTAATATCATTTTCTAGAAAACAAGGAGAATATTTTACTATGAAAAAATTAGCAAAGGTTTTAATGGTTGGGACATTAACACTAAAACATTAAGTGCCTGTCACGACCCGGATTTTGTCGAAGATTGATAGGTTTTTAGCTTTTGGAAAATGAAAGAATAAAAACAAGAAACCACCATAGATCTACTTGATAATAGAGGCTAGGTGGTTTCTCTCTTTTAGGTTCGCTCCCTCATCCGCTCAGGAAGTGTCTGTATCGACTGGACAACCAAATCAAGCTTTGCTTCAATTCGGTAAAGCAAATAGAGCGTCACAACGATGGGGAATCCCACCTGGCTGATGATTGGAATCAACTGCTCCACTTTTCTCACCTCCTTACATTATTGATAAAAAGAGGCTGGGTTCATAATGAATCCGGCCTCTCACTTTTATTAGGCAATTACGTAATCCGTCACATTGCGGTCGATCACTCTTGCTCCTTTTGCAGCTACAAACTTGCCACTGCTAGTTGTGAAAACTTCAGATGCAATAATCTGCGCCATCGATAATTTTACGACTTCTTCATCGATTGGCTCTTTTGGGTTATCAACGGAAAGGCTCGCCGTCTTTCCAAACTCCGTGGCAAATTGCAATTCCAATGTTTTTGCCATTTCTTTCACCTCCCATCACTTTATTATTTTGTTAGACTATTAACCTAGAATTGCGATGCTATCATTCCGCTCCACTTTGTTCAGCGTGTCATTGCATAGAACAGCAACTGCTAGTGCAGCTTGCGATAATTGGTCCGCAGTAGCTGCCTTGGTGACATTGCTAAACGTTTTCGCTTTGAGGATGGGATTTCCATCGTCATCCATGCCCGCTTCAAATACGATGCGAAGCTTCGTTACTTCTAATAACGCTAGTGCCATTGTCTCTCACCACCTTTCACCATCTATATAGAAAAAAGTCGGTAAAAAGGTCAGGGTAGGGAGAAGAGAATTTTAAATAAATTGAAAAATGCCCTGGAGGATAGCGTCTCTTAGGGCATTTTAATAGAGTTTTCGAGATTTCGTAGACGATCCGCAAATAAAAGCTGTGAATCCGCAAATAAAAGCCAAATTTGCACAAATAAAACTAACTTTTAGACGGAGGAGGGAGCCTGGAGGGGGAAAATTAGCACAATGAGCAGCTTATCAGCGAATTATTGAAGGATATCAGCGAACTGGACCATTTTATCAGCGAAAATCCCACTTTTATCAGCGAAACTAGCATCTTATCAGCCCATGAATCTCCGAAGCTGCAAAGTAAGAACCCATAATTGTGTTATATTAATCTGAAGTTTGAGAGGGTTTCCAATTATTATCCAGCAAATGTCATAAGTTTTGGAAAATATGTAGTAAGTGCCTGAATATGTGTAATAAGAGTCGGAAAATATGTAGAAAGAATCCAGGTGCCTGTCACGTCCCGGAATTTGTCGAAGATTGCTAGGTTTTTAGATTGTTGAAAATGAAAGATAAAGACAAGAAACCACCTTTCCTCTACTTAATAGTAGAGGAAAGGTGGTTTCTCAAATTTATGCCCGCTCCCTCATCCAATTTGGTTCCTTTGAGAAAAATATGGGAATCATTGTATTTTCCGTCACTTTTTGATAATGCAATAAGGGGCAAGGGCACTTTTTAATTAGTGTCCCTTGCCCCTTATTCAGGTTATAGTCCAATTTTTAACTAAGCGATTCTTGTAATATTAAGGTCTAAACGAGATAACAGTTGTATAGGAGCTGTAGATTTTCTTACCGCTGACTATACGGTAGGCCCGAACTTTGTAGTAATAGTTCTTCCCTTTGTTAGTCTCGTATTTGTATAGCTTACCTGTGACCCAGATGTAAGGGTAGCAATCTTAGTGTAAGTTCCTGTCTTGGTTGTCGCACGAAACAGTTCATTGCCGCTTGCCTCGGTTTCTTTGCTCCAAGAAAGCTTAACTGAAGTGCTGCTGACTCTTGTTGCTTTAAGTGCAAATGGTGAAGAAAGAACCGGTTTTATACTTGTGGTACTTGAAAACGAACCATATACCTTTGTGCGACGGTATCGTATCCGGCTGAAATAGCTTTTACAGCTGTAGGAGTACTAGGATTTTTAATATATCGGGCACAGGCTTTCATGTTGGACTGAAGTGTGATCGGAAACTTGATTTTTGTTCGATAGCTTGAATCTGCATACCAGCCCAAAAACGTATAACCAGATTTGCTTGGATGCCCCGGATCGTTAATCGCAGATCCATACTCATTGGTTTGGGAAGAGTAAGTGTGCCCCACATCCAAGAAGGAAACCGTGTATAAATTTATCGTGTAATTTGCTGTTACCGTTACATCATATCTTATATCATTCAAATTTTGGTCCCAGTCTGTAAAGGTATAGCCAACCTTTGTGGGGCTATCGGGCGGCGTGTAGCTTTTGGCCGATCCAAGGCTCAGGTAACAGAAGAGTTTAAAGAAATGTATCATCGATGGAAAGCAGGAAAGATAACAGCAGTGAGGGCCATGCAGGAAGTAAGGCTAAAAAAGACGACCTTTTATAAACTTGTCAGGGAGTATGAAGAAGTAGCACAAGAATAAGTCTGAATAATAGGAAGAAACACGTCGAAAAAATTAGCATCTGCCAATGAGCAGATGCTGTTTTTACAAAAGGGGGAATACATTATCATATTTGCCAGTTTTTCAGATTTATATACATATATTTTTAAAAAGTTATAGCGTCGGATTATGTGTTAAGTCTCATTAAAAAATCATTATTAATACTCTCACACTAGCAAAATCAGGTCAATCTGTTGTGGATCTATGATTCAAACCATTTTTTCTAATGGGACACAATAGAATTAAGTCTCATGAGTTGTTATTTTTTTCAAAAGAAAAAGACCGAAAGAGTGGTATTATCCCCTACAGGTAGACAGTAACTTAGCTATGCTGAATCAAGCCTTAGTATTCGTTGAAATACTCTTGGATCTTGTTAGAGTCTTCGGTTTTGGTGAGTGCCAACATCAACAGGATACGAGCTTTTTGAGGGTTAATGTTGCCAGAATTGACGAAGTGGTTGTCTACGTCAATTTGTTCGTGAGTAACCATGCCTACTGGTACACGGGTGTCACGAACAACGACAACACCATTCTTCACAGCATCCTGCAGACCCGGAAGCGTTTTTTCATGGATAGAACCGTTACCTGTACCAGCGTGGATAATTCCCTTCGCACCGGCAGCAACCGTAGCGTCAACTATTACACGGTCATCATTGGCATGTGAATAAACAATATCAACACGATGCAGATTGTCTTCAGTAATCTTGCGAATGTCAAACTCGGACTCAGTGGTGTGCTTTTTAATTGGCAGGTTATAGAAATAGGGCTTACCGCCTTGTATATAGCCGAGGGAGCCGAGCTCCGGATTATTGAAGGCATCAACGTCGGTGGTATTAGTTTTAAATGTGTCGCGAGCGCTTCCAATCTTGTCATTCATGGTGATCAGGACGCCCTTGCCGCGAGCTTCTTTGGAACCAGCAAGTGCTACAGCGTTGTACAGGTTCAACGGACCGTCAGCAGAGATTGACGTAGAGGGGCGCATTGAACCAACCACGACGATCGGTTTATCAGAATGAACAGTCAGGTTGAGAAAGTAAGCCGTTTCCTCCATTGTGTCGGTACCGTGGGTGATGACAACACCGTCACACTTTGGATCATCCAATTCCTTTTGGACCTCCTTCGCCAGTTTGACCATTATGGCATTAGTGTTAGACGTACCAGAATCAATGCGTGATACCTGCTCAGTGGAAATGTTAGCAATATCCTTTATCGTAGGAACTGCTTCTATTAGTTGATTTGGGGTTAGGACGCCAGCCTGATAGCCGGTTGTTTGGGTAGAAGTAGAACCAGTTCCTGCGATGGTGCCACCCGTTGCCAGAATTTTAATGTTAGGTAATTTTTTCTCAACAGGATTGGCTGTATTAGATGTTGTAATCTGTTTAGCTTCAACAGGATGCGATGCACCAGTGTAACTTGAAGAGATGGTGATAATCCCGGTCGACATTAATGCTAGTGTGGTGATAGCAACTTTTTTCTTTGTAATTAGTTTCTTCATTAGAAATTCCTCCATATAACGTGTGATTGGTAAAAATAAAAGTGAAACTTCCATCAGTGGGATCTTACTGCCCGTTAATTCGGGATAAATCTTAGTAAGCGCTTTCGTTTTGTTCTAAAAAAGGATAATTTTAATTTATAATAAGAACTACTAAAAACTACAAAAACTCACAAAAAAATGAAAATTTAAAAAAAAGATTTTTTTAATACCAGTTAGTTCTTTGGGTTCTGGTGCAAAAACTTGAAGACAATTGCAAGTAATCTCTAAATCTTGAATACTTTTAGTCTCAGTGGAAGCATTACGAACTTGAAATTACTCTTTTCACAGTAAGGTGGTACTTACGGTACAACTTGAGGATGGCGGAAGAAGAGAAAGGGATCGAATTCGAACACGGAAGCGTGAGGCAATTGATTTGGCTCTACAAAACAGCACAACTTTCGGTCGGCCTTTTAGCCATCATTACGGTTTGGCGGTAACGAGTAACATATTCTCCAACGAAGAGAGCCACAATCTCTCAGAAAACAACCAAAAATAAAGGAGGACTGATCAGCCCTCCTTTTGATATGTATACCTATTATCGCTCACATGCAATAAAATCTTTATCCCGGTCACTTTTTTTATTAGCGTCATACAGCGCTTTTGAAACATATGGCTTGTACTTAGTTTTCCCACCCTTGTTTTTAACATTAGATGCTCTTGCCACTCCACCTTTGAAATCCTTATTCAAAGCAGTACAGTTTTGGTAAGTTTTAATCTTTACCTGTGCTTCCGCAGAATCAGTCAAACTGAAGGATAACCCCACAACTAATCCCAAAGATAGTAAAATAGTAAACAACTTTTTCATATTTTTCATACTCCTTATATTGAAATCTTATTTCCATAATAGGATATTATTAGGAAAATATCAATGCAAATATGCTGAGTTCCGGTACATTGGCACTACCTCACATAGTCCTATTTATCCCCGACAGACAGATCAGTATAAAGCATCCAATGAATCATCCTTGCTTTTATTCCTTAATTTTAATAACATTCTAGATTTTTTCCTCAAACTAAGTTACTAGAGGAAAATAAGCAACTAGTCACAATAATGGGTTTGGGCACTGACCCTGGTTCAGTAGCTAAACAAGGTTCCTTTTTAAAAGAGTCATGGTTGAAGACAGCCCTCGACATTCTTTTTATACTTTTAAAGGGATAAAGTCGGGAGTGGTGCGTGCTGAGGCCACTATTAATTAAACGTTTGTGTAGTAGGGAATGGACGGGCAAATAAAAGAATTATGTAAGTTTAATAGAAACCTATCTGATTTTGTGGAAAGTTGGGTTATTTCCTGCGGAATTTATTTCCGGTTCTCGACAATTATCATTCTTGCTTGGCAGGGAGGGTGTTTATAATTCAGTACTTATAACTGTTTTAACCAAACGTTTGAATAGTATAGCCTATATGGAATTTAGTCGAACAGCTGTCGATTCGTGACAAACGTGGTTTGGATGCTTTCTATCTCCTATAGCATATTGGAGTGTATTTGATTAGGGCATTAATCATCCCCTTATAACAAATAATAATAAAAATAATTCAACATTTTAAATAACAAAGGGAACTAAAAAAGGAGAAGAGTAGTCATCATCGGACAATTTCTCTTCTCCTTTTGTTGTGAAGTGTTCTACAACTTGATTATTCAATTAATTTCCCTAATGGCTTGTAGATTCTATCTACCAAATCGGAAGGTCCGGGCGTATCCGGGTAAAAGAGAAGAATGAAACTAAGAATCCACCCCATTGCCAGCAGGCATACAAAAACAATTTTCTCTTTTTTTTCCTTTGACTTTATTTTTGGCCATTCGTATAAAAACATGAGAGCTAAAACGATTGTAAACGCAAAAACAATCGCCCATTTCATATATCTTCCACCTCACTTTTCGGTACTGCAGGTGGATCAGTAGAAAGGCCTGGTCGTAGAATTTTAACATCAATATCATACTCTATTTCAACAGTTGGAAAAATTTCATCCCAATTTACTTTAGCTGATTGCCACTCTTTCGTGTATTTACGCTGAAAACTTCTATGAAAGTTAAAGATGTCCACATTCATTTCTTGTTGCACTTCTTCAACCGCTTCCTGTATTCTTTCTTCTATCTTTTCTTCAAATTTCCTTTCAAGCATCCTCATACTCTTAGGATCTCTTAAGTCCAAGGTGCTGGCATTTTGAATCACATCATCCTCTACTTTGCAATTAATCGTTATTTTCCATGTTTCATTTTCAATTCGCGGAATCAGCTTCGTATAGGAACGAATCATTTCACCTGTGACCTTGCCTTCCCCCTCTTCTACATCAACCGTGATGGTCGCAGATTTAATTTCATCTCTTACCCATAATAATCCCCTTGTGACTGATTCATCTAAGGTACCAACCATTTTATCTCCTTTAAACACGGCGGTACCGCTTAGCATCAATTGCGTTTTATCCTTCATTTTTCCTTCATCCTTTTTGGAGGAAATGCTTGTAACCATAGGCAATGCCGCTCCTCCTGTTTCACTTGCAAACATTTGCAGCAGTTCACTCATCGTAATATCCATTCCTATCTGAAACTGGGCTAATTCAGTAAGGGTCTCTGAGGAACTATTTTCTAAATGGGGCAGGCTTGAAATAAGATCCTTAGCCGTTCCTTCACTTACGAAAACATTGTTTCTTAATCGAGCTTCTGGTAATCGTGAAAAGAAGTCCATATGCTCTCGGATTCCTTTTTCCGCTAGTACTTCTCCAACTACGGTTGCAGAACCATGCCCCCAAAACAAGTTGCGAGCAATTTTTTGCTGCAGCTTCGATCTAGCTGCAGCCATTGTCTCACCAGTTGCAGATTCAACAAAGGATGTTCGTGAACCTGGAGCTCTTCCACCTTCCTTTATTGCCGCACTCATAGTCTCTGGTATAACTATTTCTACGGAAAGCTCAATTTCATTTTCATTATAGTAATCAATTCCTGTGCTTAGGACAATCGCCACATCATTAACTTCACGGCGATCCCAACATCCGGTAAGGAAAAAAAGTGTATGCCACATCAATACCATCACGAAGGTTTTACAAATCGTTTGATTAACTATTGAGTTCATCTTTTAATCCCTTCCTTTGTTCCACTCTTTTACGTACTAGAGTAATGATTAACAAAAGGGCAGGAAGGATTATTTGCAGCGATAGCATGTAAAAGACACTAGAAGTTCCAAGAAAACTCTTTAATTCTGTCAGATTAGGGGCAGACCACCGAGCGAATAAAATTAAAAGGAAGCCAAGTGGAAATACAATGGGTTTGTAATTGGAAAGCTTTAGCCATTGAGCGGTGCCTAGTGCCAAAGCATAAAAAAATACAGAAATTTTTATAAAAGTTCCTAATACCCATAGTGCCATTACAATCGATTCCAAGTGTTGAAAAAATTTCGCTATACTAACGTATTTTCCTGCATTCATTACCGGATAACTTAAATCGGCAGTTATTTCACCAAATATACAAAGGGCTGCCAAATTGGTTAGAACCATAATAAATACTACGCTGAGTACGGAAAGGTTTCCCCATAATAATCCTTTTTTCTGATCCGATAAATAAGGTAGAAAAAAGGCGATAAGAATATATTCGCTAAACCAGGATGCTGGAGAGGCTGCTCCTAAAAAGGAAGGCTTGAGACCTTTTTCCAGTATAGGGAGCATATTGGTTAGATCCAAATCCTTGATTAGGAAAAGGACAAGCGTCAACCAGAGTAATATCACAATAGGGACAAAATGCTGCGCCGCTCTAGCGATCGTTTCTAATCCGCCGCGGACAGCAAAAGCGCAAACGAGTGTCATACTTCCTAAAATGACCATCTGAGGGGTCTGAAACAAAAAGTTACCCGAGATAAACTCTCCATATTCTCTTATCACAATGCCATTTATATGTAAGTATAAAAATAGATATAAAAAACCAATGATCTTTCCAGGGATATTTCCAATAATACGTTTACTATATTCAATAATTGTTTCTCTTGGATAGTGTTTATGTAATTCATAAGCAATCCATACAGCCAAAAAACCAAAGAAGGAACCCCAAACAGGGGATATCCACATATCACGCTCTGCTTTGGCTGCTGTAATCGAAGGAAGGATCAGTAGAGCGGTAGCCAAGATGGTAGGATGCATCATGATGGCCAGTTGAAAAGATGAAATTTTCCCTTTTTCAATCATTTATTCACCCCCATGAGTTGGGCCTGGTTTTTGACCAGGAGCTTGACGGTACTTGTTATAATCCCCTGTCAAATGAGGGCGGGAAGAATAAGCCCACCTTGGAAGTCTAAAAAATACATCTTTCATTTCGCTTCCCTTCATCGGTGCAATGGGAGACAAATACGGTACCCCAAAAGAACGTAATGTGCATAAGTGGGTAACAATCATAATGACCCCCAGCATAATTCCCAATAATCCTAACGTTCCTGCTAGGATAAGCATGGGAAAGCGCAGCAATCTAAGAGCCATTCCAGCATTATATCTAGGGATGCCAAACGAAGCGATTCCTGTTACAGCAACAACCATTACCATAGGGGCAGAAACAATTCCTGCTTCAACTGCTGCCTGTCCAATCACTAGTGCTCCGACAATACTTACAGCTGCCCCCATCTGTTTGGGCAATCGAATTCCAGCTTCTCTTAAAATCTCAAACATAATCTCCATCGAAATTGCTTCGATTAAGGCGGGAAATGGGATGGGTTCACGTGACGCTGCCATACTGATTAAAAGTGCAGTTGGAACCATTTCATGATGATACGATAAAACGGCTACATATAAAGAAGGGAGCAAAAGCGAAATGACGATAAATAAAAAACGAAGCCAGCGGATAAATGTACTTATAATTGGACGTTGATAATAATCTTCTGAAGCTTGCATCAGAGAATAGAACGTGGTTGGAGCAACCAGTACAAAAGGAGTGCCATCTGTTATAATCGCAACATGTCCTTCCAATAAATAGGATGAAATAACATCCACCCGTTCCGAATTTAATACTTGGGGAAAAGGAGAATACGGATTATCCTCAATAAATTCCTCAATATACTCGCTTTCCAATATCCCATCGACATCAATTCGATTTAGGCGATTTTCAACCTCCGTGATGAGATTCTGATCTGCTACTCCATCAATATAAGCTACTGCTACACTTGTTTTGGTTAATCTGCCTATTGTGGTTTTTTTTATTTTTAACGTTGGACTTTTGATTTTACGTCGAAGGAGAGCAATATTAACCCCGATGGATTCGATGAATCCTTCGCGTGGTCCCCGTATTACTGATTCAGCAGATGGTTCCTCAATTGCCCTTTTTTCCCATTTTGCTAAACCGACAGAAAATCCTTCACCTTTTTGGTCTATAAGAATGACAGGGTTTCCTGATGAAATTTGATCAATCACATCTGTATATGTTTCTACAGTACTAATATTAGAATTAGAAATCTTTTGTTTCAGATTAGAGGAAGTATTTTCAGAATTTTGCTCTCCAGATTCCTTCAAAAGTGGGGAAAGGATAGTATCGTTAATCCCTTCTACATCCGTTAAGCCTTCAATGTAAATTAACACTGCTTTCTCTTTTCCTTCTATTAAGAAGGAGTGAAAAATAACATCGGGACAATTCTCATAAATGGAATTTAGATTAGTAATATTTTCATTCAAATCATCTAATAGAACATCTTCTGGTTTTGATGATGGAGCTTTATTTTCTTTAGAGTCAGTAGATGTTTGATTTTGAAATAATGATTGAATTTTTTTAGGCTTTCTCCACTTACTACGCATCTACAACAATCTCCTAATGTACCAACATTGTTTTTTTATTATGTTTTAAAAAAACAAAAATATGCACATTTTGGTAATTTTATCCTCCGCTAAATCACTCATTAAAGACCCTATGATGCAAAGAGATTTCCTATTGTCTCTGTTTGTAAATATTAACGATAGATTAGGAAAACCTAATTAAAAAGAGAACGCAGGAGGGCAGCAAAATGGCAGAAATCCCAAAGACAAACAACAAGACTTTTTGCATGAGTGAATACGATGTATTAAAACGAGTAATCCTTTGTCAGCCTCAATATATGACGATCCGCGAAGTAATTAATGAAACGCAAGAGCATTTTAAGAATGAAGGTATCCATATTGAACGCGCGCTTGAGCAGCACAGTAAATTTGTCAAAACGCTAAAGCAGAATGGCATCGAAGTTATTTTATTGCCTTATCATAAAAAATATCCTGAACAGGTCTTTACCCGGGATATTGGTTTTACTCTAGGGCAAACAATCTTTGTTGCTAATATGGCAACGGATGTTCGCGCAGGGGAGGAAAACGTTTTAAAACAATGGCTGGAGGATGAAGAAATCTCTTATTATAATTTAGCCGAGGAACGAATTGAGGGCGGAGATGTTGTGATTGATCGGGAAACAATTTATGTGGGGCTCAGCAATCGGACGGACCAAAAAGCTGCTGAGCAATTACAGCGTCTTTTGAATCAATTCAATATCATTCCCATCTCTTTTAAAGCAAAATACCTGCATCTGGATTGTATATTTAATGTCGTTTCTCCTGATGTGGCCCTTATTTACCCAAATGCCTTAACGAAAAAAGACATCGAGCTTTTTGCTTCACGTTATGAATTAATTGAAGTTTCGGAAGAAGAACAATTTCAATTAGGTACAAATGTATTGAGTATCGGGAACAAACGGGTATTAAGTCTGCCGGTCAACGAAAAGGTAAACAAGCAGCTTCGTAACCGAGGATTTCAAGTGATTGAAGTGGATATTACGGAAATCATTAAATCTGGTGGCTCCTTCCGTTGTTGTACTCTTCCTATCTTACGAGAAACTTAAAATAATCATATAAAAATGACCATATAAACAACCCACAAGCCCGTAAAGGGTGAGGTTGTTTATATAGTCATAAGATACATAATTTAGCTTTTTACGTTTTAACCTGGGAGTACGTGAATAGTGTGAATTTATAGAGCATTTCTTTGTGATGAGGAATGTTTTTTATTTTTGTCTAAAATTAATATTTGTTTATCGATAAAAATATTATAAAAAATAATAAAAGTTTATTGAAAATCAATAAATAATGTGTTAAATTTCAAATAGACAATAAATATGTGAGGTGCTTTTTATGAAACGAGGGTCAACACTATTTTTAAGGATGGCTGTTTTTCTTATTGGAACTCCAGTTCTAGCTTTGTGTATATTTGGGTTGCCTTGGTTAGCTAAGAATTCAGTAAATCCAGATTATGCCCATATCCTATATCCCATTTTAATAGGTATGTATGTATCAGTAATCCCGTTTTTCGTTGCATTGTATCAGGCTCTTAAACTTTTAAGCTATATTGACAAGAACCAAGCTTTCTCTGAATTGTCTGTTAAAGCTCTAAAGAATATTAAAATCTGTGCAATGACAATCAGTGGTTTGTTTGTGGTAATTTTGCCATTTGTTTATCTCGTAGCAGATCTAGACGATGCCCCAGGTCTCATCATAATCGGAATGGTCCCTATCTTTGCTTCAATAGTAATCGCAGTATTCGCTGCTGTTCTTCAAAGACTTTTACAAGAAGCGATTGATATAAAATCGGAAAATGACTTAATCGTTTGAGGTGATAACAATGGCAATGATAATCAATATTGATGTGATGCTGGCGAAAAGGAAAATGAGCGTAACAGAACTCTCGGAAAGGGTTGGAATCACGATGGCTAACCTTTCTATATTGAAAAATGGAAAGGCAAAAGCAATTAGGCTTTCAACTTTAGAAGCGATTTGTAAGGCTTTAGAATGTCAGCCTGGAGATATTTTAGAATACCGAAGTGATGAAGACATCCAAGATTAATAAGGCATTGTGAACAAAAGGACGAAACGTCCAAATTCATCATTAAAGGAGGACATGTATGAGCAACGAACCTATCATCAGCTTGAGTCATGTGACCAAACGGATTGGCCGGACCACCATCATCGACGATCCAAGTATATCTCTTTTCTGTTGTTCAGCATGCTGTTGTTACTCACTCTGTTTGTCATATCCGTCGCGGTCACCGGAATCTTATACGGCTTTGGATACATGGATCTACCGTTGATCAGCATGACTGCGGAAGGGCAAATCGTCGAAAGGAATATGGTCCTCAATCTGTGGAAAACGTATATGCTGGGCGGTGTATCCACGGTCATGTACGTAACCATGGCCTTTATGATTTCATCCGCCTTCCGAAGCAGCGCGATGGCTATCGGGTTTTCCATCGGCGCTTTGTTTGCGGGTAATATTGTTCTGGAGGCACTGCAGCGGTTCGATTGGAGCAAGTACCTGTTGTTCGCCAACACCGATCTCACGCAGTACCTGACCGGACGTCCTTTCCAAGAAGGAATGACATTGTCCTTTTCCATCGGAGTGCTCGCTGTCTATTTCCTCGTGTTCAATCTGATTTCCTGGCTCCTTTTTACACGTAGAGACGTGGCGGCCTAAGCTTGCCGATTATATAACAATTAAGATTCACCAAGGAAGTGATTCAAATTGATAAAAAATATTAGCCTTATAACTGATAACATAAAAGATTTTTCATTACAAAATATAGAGTTTATTGTTGGATTCCTTTTGAACTTTCAAAATAGGTCTTTTGAAGACAATTGTGTACTCGACATAGATTTTATTATTAAGGATAAAGAAAAACAATATATTGCCTGCTTTCGCTTCTACAACCCTAAGAGTATCAATTTTGAAAGTGGGGGTATCTATCATCAAATGTCAATCGAGATTTACGATATAAGGGATAGAGGTTGGGGAAATAAGAAATATGAAGTGATAGACTACGAAGATGATACCTTACACTTTTATTGTTCAGACATTGAAATTATTTCTTTAAGAGAACTCAATAAGTAATTTAGTCCTATTTAGCTATCATGAAAATAATCTTCTGAAATTCTGATGAATCAAATTCATAAAAGGGGATTTACTAATGAATTTAACCATTCAAAATTATTCTCAGAAAAAACCTTTGAGGGTACAAATCATGAGAGCAATAAAACAACTCGTTCGTTTTGGTTGGGAGCAGGCCCTATCATGTTTGTTTCCTGTGATTATTTTTGCCTCTTTGGCTTTTACACAAATCATGCCACTTCCCTACCTGCCACGGTATGACTGGCTGCTCATCATCTGCCTTCTGATGCAGTGTTGGATGGTGCGTTCTGGGCTTGAAACACGGGATGAACTAAAGGTTATCACATTGTTCCATCTTATTGGTCTTGCTCTTGAACTTTTCAAGGTACATATGGGCTCCTGGTCTTATCCAGAGGAAGGATATTTCAAAATTTTTGGAGTGCCTTTGTATAGCGGATTCATGTACGCAAGTGTAGCGAGTTTTCTTTGCCAGGCATGGAGGAGGCTTAAGGTTGAACTGATTAAGTGGCCGCCGTTTTTGGTAGTTGTACCTCTTGCAGCTGCGATTTATTTGAATTTTTTCACCCACCATTATTGGATTGACTTTCGTTGGTGGTTATCTGGCCTTGTTATTATCGTCTTTTGGCAATCATGGGTCACATACGAGGTTGATGGAACTCGTTACCGTATGCCGCTCGCACTTTCCTTTGTGCTCATCGGATTTTTTATATGGATAGCCGAAAATATCGCAACGTTTTTTGGAGCGTGGAAATATCCAAACCAAACCGATGCATGGAGTCTCGTTCATCTAGGAAAGGTGAGTTCATGGCTCTTATTAGTGATTGTTAGCTTTCTAATAGTAGCGACGTTAAAGCAGGTTAAGGGGAAAATTCCATAAATTTTGTGCCTGTCACGCCCCGAACTTTGTCGAGGATTGATAGGTTTTTAGAGTGGTGGAAAGTGATAGAATAGAGTTGCAACTGAATATTGTTAGGGTGGTTGGTTGTCGCGCTACTTTCCGTTTTGGAATAATTTTTGCATATTTTTCTTATGATTTAAAAGGATTTTTGATTTTTTTGTAGTAATTTAGTAAGTAACCAGTATTTTAGACTCCGAAAATCTTCTGTTTAATCTAGAAGGTCGAGAACTACTGTCATTTCTCCCTCATCAAACTTCAAACAGGTACCATCCAGGGAATTTCCGATTTCCTAAGTTGCTTGGGATCAAATAGTATGAAAGATTATAATCTCTAAACCCTCTGTTATTTATACAGAAAAATAATAAAAAGGTGGCGTGAGAATGAAACGAGTACGGAAGGCGATTATTCCGGCTGCTGGACTTGGAACAAGATTCCTACCTGCGACAAAGGCAATGCCTAAGGAAATGTTGCCGATTATTGATAAACCAACGATTCAATATATTGTTGAAGAAGCAGTAGCTTCAGGGATTGAAGATATTATTATTGTTACCGGTAAAGGGAAACGAGCGATTGAAGACCATTTTGATATTGCACATGAATTAGAGCAAAATCTATTGGAAAAGAAAAAGTTAGATATACTTGAAAAAGTACGCTATGCTACTAATCTTGCGGATATTCATTATATTCGTCAGAAGGAACCCAAGGGGCTAGGACATGCAGTTTGGTGTGCTCGTAACTTTATAGGGGATGAGCCGTTTGCGGTTCTCCTCGGTGATGATATTGTTCAAAGTGAGACTCCTTGTTTAAAACAGCTTATTAATATATATGAAGAAACGCATTCGTCAGTTATTGGTGTACAGTCCGTTCCAGATGATGAGACACATCGGTATGGAATTGTTGAACCTTTGGATCAGGTGGGTAGAAGGTATCAAGTAAATAATTTGGTTGAAAAGCCTAAGGCTGGAACTGCCCCTTCTAATCTAGCCATTTTGGGACGGTATATACTAACTCCAGAGATATTCATGTTTTTGGAACAGCAAGAAACTGGGGCTGGTGGAGAGATTCAGTTGACGGATGCGATTCAGAAGTTGAATCAGATTCAACGGGTGTTTGCTTATGATTTTGAGGGTAAGAGGTATGATGTAGGAGAAAAGAGTGGGTTTGTGAAGACAACCATAGAATTTGCTCTGCAGGAGCCTAATTTACGTAAAGAAATTCTCGCTTTTATGGAAGAAATAATCAAGGTGGAAAAGTTTAAAATATAATTAACCCTTCCGATTGAGCTGGATAAAATCATGATTTGTAGAAGAGATCATGGGGACTGTTGTTGTTGTTTTTGCTGTTGCCTGTCACCACCCGAGTTTTGTCGGAATTTGTTTAAGACAAAAAAACCACCTTGGATCTACTTGATAGTAGAGGCCAGGTGGTTTCTCTTTTTTATGCCCGCTCCCTCATCCGCTCAGGAAGTGTCTGTATCGACTGGACGACTAAATCAAGCTTTGCTTCAATTCGGTAAAGCAAATAAAGCGTCACAACGATGGGGAATCCCACCTGGCTGATGATTGGAATCAACTGCTCCACTTTTCTCTCCTCCTTCCACTTGTTATAAAAAGAGGCTGGGTTCATCATGAATCCGGCCTCTCACTTTTATTAGGCAATCACGTAATCTGTCACATTGCGGTCGATCACTCTTGCTCCTTTTGCAGCTACAAACTTGCCACTGCTAGTTGTGAAAACTTCAGATGCAATAATCTGCGCCATCGATAATTTGACGACTTCTTCATCAATCGGCTCTTTTGGGTTATCAACGGAAAGGCTTGCCGTCTTTCCGAATTCAGTAGTAAATTGCAATTCCAATGTTTTTGCCATTTCTTTCACCTCCAATCACTTGGGTATTTCGCTAGACTATTAACCTAGAATCGTGGAGCTGACATTTCGTTTCACTTTAGACTATTAACCTAGAATTGCGATGCTATCATTCCGCTCCACTTTGTTTAGCGTGTCATTGCATAGAACTGCAACTGCTAGTGCCGCTTGCGATAGTTGGTCTGCGGTAGCAGCCTTTGTGACATTGCTAAACGTTTTTGCTTTGAGGATGGGATTTCCATCGTCATCCATGCCCGCTTCAAATACGATGCGAAGCTTCGTAACCTCTAATAATGCTAGTGCCATTGTCTCTCACCACCTTTCACCTTCTATATAGAAAAAAGTCGGCAAAAAGGACAGGGTAGGGAGAAGAGAATTTTAAAAAAATTGAAAAATGCCCTGGAGAGGATAGCGTCTCCCAGGGCATTTTAATAGAGTTTTCGAGATTTCGTAGACGATCCGCAAATAAAAGCTGTGAATCCGCAAATAAAAGCAGTGGATCCGCAAATAAAAGCCAAATTTGCACAAATAAAGCTAACTTTTAGGCGGAGGAGGGAGCCTGGAGTGGGAAAATTAGCACAATGAGCAGCTTATCAGCGAATTATTGAAGGATATCAGCGAACTGGACCATTTTATCAGCGGAAAACCGACTTTTATCAGCGAAACTAGTATTTTATCAGCCAATGAATCTCCGAAGCTGCATAGTAAGGACCCATTATTGTGTTATATTAATCTGAAGTTTGAGGCGATTCCAATTATTATTCGGTAAATGTCGTAAGTTTTGGAAAATATGTAGTAAGTGCCTAAATATATGTAATAAGAGTCGGAAAATATGTAGTAAGAGTCAAAAAATATGTAATAAGAAGCAATAATTACGAAATAAGGATCTGAAGTTTGAGAGGATTACTCATGGAGGAGCTCGTTAATATGATATTTTGTGTAAAGTTACACTTCAATAGTTGAGCATATATGATTTATTAAACGACTTGACCCTTCAATGGGCGAATTTTTGAGTTTTATGAGCGAATCTTCGAGTTTTATGGGCGGATTTTGGGCTTTAATGAGCGAATTTAACCATTTTATGGGCGAATTTAGAAGCAATAGCTTATTAGTAAGAAACTAAATTTCCATGCCTGTCACTCCCCGGATTTTGTCGAAGATTGATAGGTTTTTAGAGAACTAGAAATAACAGAATGAAGTTGTAACTGAATATTGAAGCTCCCATTAGTGCTGGGAGCTTACTTCACGTACAATATCTTCTTCGAAGTTATTCTGGATGAACGTTTCTTCTTCTGATTTGCTCATAATTCCATAAGCTTTACCGATCGTCCCGCCTTGGTATGTCCAGAAATAATTGTGGTCATCATCTACTTCAGAAAAAATGCCTTTTTTCCATTTATCTAAAATGGCTAGCAAATCATCTTTTTGTTCGAACTCACTGTTCTCCACAATGTCATAAACTTGATTAATTGTATCGGGAATCATAGGAATGGCCCCCCATTTTTCTTTCGCTTTCACTTTTTGATGTGTCATCTTGTGCATCACTTCAATAACCGCATCTTGTGAACTACTGTCATCAATCCCAATATCATATTGAACTCCGCCAATTTTGGCTGTCTGTTGCTTGTCTACTTCCTTTTTCTCATTATTGACCGTATCTTGAACAGCTTTCGCTTCTACTTTCTCTTGTTTTTTTCCAGATTCGGCTCCATTGTCGACCGGTTTAAATCCTCCGTATTTTACGCCTATTAAAACAGCCAAAATAATACCAGTTACGATTAATACTATTTTCACTTCATCTCCCCCTGTTTTACTAGATAGCTCTAATTTAACAAAGAATTCAGAATTCATCTAGCTTATTTAATTTACATAATCATTTCAAACAAGACAGATGTCGACACTTTTTCTGAATTTGGATTTAAACGTATACCGAATGTTTTTTGCGCTTTCTGGAGGAATAGAAAAATTAATCGTTAAATATAAAAGACCATATTTTATTAATTCCTAATGATCTATTACATTAATAATATAAGGTTCATATTCATCTAGGAGCTTTTAAATTCATACCATACTATAACAGAGCCGAAATATGTTTGTCGGTCATGGGGAATGGCAAATTACGGAGGTTACAACTGCCTAAAATTATCTTTCTCCGTAATCCTCGACAGACGAGGCAATGGGCTCCCTGTAATTATTCTTATTCTTACAATTAGTCTGTTTAAGAATCGTCGAATGACTAAAGGGAGTAACTTTATTGAGCTTGAAGTGAGGTGAGCATGTTAATCACATATTTACCTTAATGGTAAAAAATAATTTAAAATATTGACAATAGTCTGTAAATAATTTATTTTTATATATGGGGAACAAAGTTATCTAAAAGTGAAAAAAACCTCTCTTTATTTGAAAGTAGGTGATGACATGAAGAAATTTCTAATGGTAATTGAAAGAAAACCTTCTTTTACAGGAAATTGAATACCAGGGCATCGTGAATTTCTACAGGAATTGATAAAGAACGAAGTATTAGTTATGGCTGGAGGATTTGCTAACCAAACAGGTGGAGCATACGTTTTACAGTCCCCTACGTTTATAAGAGGCTGAGATACTAGTAGGTAATGACTCGATGAATCAAGAGGAGGAGTGTAATTACAGCATTAAAGAGTGGACTGTTAACTTGTAGTCTAGTCTAGCAAATCAAATACATAAACAACAAAAGGGAAATATACCATGAAATTAATCACCTTTAGCCATGCTGGATTTACACACCTTGGAGCAGTTACGTCCGATAAATAAGTAGTAGACTTAAACTTTATGCCTACCAAGCTCCTCTTGAGAGCAAGGAAAATCTTCGAGCAGAATTAATGTACCAGCAGACATGAAGGGGATTCTTAAAGGTGAAAATGAAAGCCTTTTCTTACTGTAGGAAGTAGTTGGCTTCGCCACTAATCATCGCAGTGAATTTAAACACAAACGTATACATACTTTTAACGATTGATGGTTGAAAAACCATATGGATAAAGATTTCCAATTCGTTGATCGATTCCATGGTTACAATAAAATAGCCGTAAAAGCTTAGGTCTGCAATTGTACCTGTCTTGATTGAGAAATGGAACCTCACTTCAGTTGAAGCAGGAGCAATGGGAAGCTATGGACTATTTGGTATGATGTTTGGTGCATCTTTTTTGGGATACTGGCTGATCGTATTGGAAGAAAGAACGTCATTGCTATTACGTTCATATTTTTTAGTGTATTTACATTCTTATGTGGTTTTGCTGAAACGCCAACGCTTTTCTCTACTTTTCGCTTTTTAGCAGGATTAGGGCTTGGAGGCATTATGCCAAACGTCATCGCTTTGCTGACAGATTATGCACCTAAATCGATGAAAAGTATGATCGTATCCATCGTGTTATGCGGCTATTCGGTCGGGGGGCTTACTTGCACCTCTATTAGGAATCTTTTTGATGTCGATATTCGGCTGGGAATCTATCTTTTGGGTTGCAGGACTGCCATTATTGGCTCTGCCTTTGATGTATAAGCAATTACCAGAAACCGCGAGTCACTTAATCAGAACAGGTAAAAAGGAAGAACTATTCGCTACACTTTCCAAGGTGAATCCTAAATCAACTTTTAATAAAAATGATGAGATTGTAGAATTACAAGCAACGGGGACTAAGGTTCCTCTTGTCGGCTTATTTAAAGTTAATCGAGCTTTAAGTACGGTCATGTTTTGGATTGCCTTTTTCAGTTGCTTACTAATGATATACGGTTTGAATACGTGGCTTCCTAAGTTGATGATTGAAGCAGGATATGCCTTGAATTCAAGCTTATCTTTCCTCATTGCCCTTCAAGGCGGTGCCATTATAGGGACCCTTATCATTGGTAGACTTTGTGATAAATACGGCTCTAAAAAGATGCTCGTTCCGATGTATGCTTCAGGTGCAATTGCCTTAACACTGCTTGGATTTGGCGGGAATATGTTCGTGATTTATTTATTGGTAGCCATTGCAGGTGCTGCTACAATCGGTTCGCAAAATATCGTACAAGCCTATGTATCCCAGTACTATCCTGCCTATATCAAATCTACAGCTTTAGGTATGGCGTCTGGCATCAGTCGAATTGGCGGTATGCTAGGACCCATTTTGGGTGGCTTCCTTTTATCAATTGCTTTACCAATACATTTGAATTTCATTGCATTTGCGATTCCTGGTTTGATTGCGGCGATCGCCCTAGCGTTAGTGCCTGTTAAACATGCTAGTAAAGATTCTAACGAAGTCCGTACAGAGTTAGAGCCACAGACTAAAATAGCTAAGCATAAAACTGTAAATTTTGGTTTGCCAGGCTTGAATTGAACACTAGCTATCTAAAAAAATATCAATTAAAAAAGGAGAAATATAATGGCAAAAAGAGCATTGAATTGGTCATCGTTACATAAGCTAACCATTTTCACATCTGCTTTAGCTATACTATCCGGTTGTTCATCGAAAAACTCTGTTGAACTAGTGGCAAACGCAGAAACAGAAACAAAATCAAAAGTAAATGATAAGGCAAATAGTCAAAAGGTAGAAGGAGATCATACAATGAAACCAAATGTGGTATTTATTGTTTTAGATGACTCTGGATTTTCCGATATTGGCAGTTATGGATCAGAAATAAAAACTCCTAACATTGATTCGTTAGCGAAAAATGGACTTCGCTATAATAATGCTCATGTAACGCCGCTATGCTCACCAACCCGTGCTTCTTTGTTGACTGGAAGAAATAGCCATGACGTAGGAATGGGATTGGTTTCCAATTATGATTTAGGTCCAGAATATCCGAATAAGCGTGGACTAATCAAACCAGAAGCTGGCACAATTGCCGAAGTTCTCGGTGAGGAGGGATACAACAATTACGCCTTAGGAAAATGGCATTTAGCTCCCGCTGCTCAAACAACTCCTGCCGGTCCTTATGATAATTGGCCGCTTGGCAAGGGATTTGACCGCTTTTATGGCTTCCTTGAGGATTCTTCCGATCAGTATAGACCAGATCTTGTTCAGGATAACAGCTCAGTTAATGTACCTGATAAGGAAGATTATCATTTCTCCGAGGACATAGTGGACAAGGCAAATCAGTATGTGACAGATCACGCTTCCATTGATCCAGAAAAACCTTTCTCCCTTTATTTATCTTTTGGAGCTCAGCACATGCCACATCAGGTCCCGCAAAAATACATTGATATGTACAAAGGAGTCTACGACAAAGGCTGGGATAAAATTCGTGAAGAAAGATTTAAAAAGCAGAAGGAGCTAGGAATTATCCCGGAAAACACCAACTTGGCAGAACGCAATGAGGGAGTAAAACCTTGGGAGGAGCTTTCAGAAGAAGAGAAAAAAGCTTTTATACGCTTCCAGGAAACGTATGCAGGCTTTTTGACACACACCGACGAACAAGTTGGCCGCTTTCTTGATAATTTACGCTCTGTTGGAGAATTAGATGATACCATGATTGTCTTTTTATCTGATAACGGTGCGAGTTCCATGGGAAAAAGCACCGGTTCTATCAATCATTCACTTGCATATAACGCAGTACCTGAAAACTTTGAAGATATAGCCAAACATATCGATGACTTTGGAAGTGAAAAGGCGGGTACAGACTATCCGGCAGGATGGGCTCAAGTAAGTAACACTCCTTTTAAACTTTATAAAAGAACTGCTTTCTCAGGGGGGACACATACACCTCTTATTGTTTATTACCCGAAAGTCATTAAGGATAAAGGAGACATTCGCAATCAATTCGTCCATGTAAGCGATATCACCCCGACAGTTTATGACGTAATTGGCGTTGAATTGCCTAAAGAAATAAAGGGAGTCAAGCAAATGCCGCTTCAAGGAGAGAGCTTTGCGAAGACATTTACAAATGAGAAAGCTTCAGGTAAAAAAACTCAATATTTTGAAGTGAGTGGGGAAAGGGCGATTTATCATGATGGTTGGAGAGCCATTGCTCGTCATAAGAAAGGTCAACCTTTTGAAAATGATACATGGGAGCTTTACCATGTAGAAAAGGATTTTTCAGAAACAAATAACCTTGCTAAAAAATATCCAGAGAAATTAGAAGAGCTGAAGAAGATATGGGATAAGGAAGCAAAGCAATATGGAGTATTACCGATGAGTGAAACAGGAGTTGAAGCATTTTTATATATCCCTGAGGATTCACCGCGAGCAAGAAATAGCTTTACTTTCTATCCTGGAATGTCTCGTTTGACGGATTCAGCCGCCCCTCCAATTATGAATCGGTCTTATTCAATTACGATTCCAATTGAACGAGAAAGCTCATCTAATGATGGAGTGCTTGTTGCCACAGGAGGATTTGAGAGCGGTTATACATTGTATATTAAAAATAACCGACTTGTTTATGAATACAATATGGGACCTGATATATACAAAATTGAATCGGATGCTGAAGTACCTTTAGGCAAATCAACAATCCGATTTGAATTTGAGAAAACTGATACAAATAAAGGAAAAGGGATACTCATAGTTAACGATAAAAAAGTTGGAGAAGGGACGATTGAAAAAACCCATCCATATAAAATTGCTTTTGAAGGATTGGATATAGGTAAGGATACTCTCTACCCTGTTAGTAAGGCCTACGAAAGTGAAGGATCCTTTGAATTTTCAGGAAAGATTGAAAAAGTCATATATGAACTCGAAGAAGATCAGGTATTAGTAAAATAAATAAGGGAAGTAATCTAAATAACCAGTGGCAGAGTCATTTGTCACTGGTTCACTATTTTTTGTGAGGTGGATATTGATGGATACATCTATTGAAAAAACAGAAACAAGCTTCCATATGTTAGCGAAACCTTCTGGGCCAATTTGTAATTTAGATTGTCATTATTGCTTTTATACAGAAAAGGTATCTTTATTTGAACCTAAAACTCCATTTCGGATGTCAGAGGAAACGCTTGAGAATTTTATCAAAAACTATATAGGATCCCAGGTTGCAGAGGAAATTCCTTTTGTATGGCAAGGAGGAGAACCTACCCTACTTGGCTTGAATTTTTATAAAAAGGCAGTTGAATTTCAAAAAAAATATGCAAATGGGAAAAGAATCTCCAATTCTCTGCAAACTAATGGAACATTATTAATGGAAGAATGGTTTCCTTTTCTTGCTGAAAATAACTTTTTAGTTGGTTTAAGTTTAGATGGACCAGAAGAAATACATGACAAATATCGTGTTGATCGTGGGGGAGAACCTACTTTTCATCGAGTTTTAAAAACTCTACATAACTTACAAAAATATAAGATCCAATATAATATTCTTACATGTGTCACGAATGAATCCTCAAATTCAGCTCTTGAAATCTATCATTTTTTTAAAAATGAAGGTGTGGAATATATTCAGTTCATCCCGATTGTGGAAAGAATGGCAGATGAGCAAGCGACTGCGTTAGGGTTACGTCATGCTACACCTGCATCGATGAAGGAAGAAGGGGTTCATTTGGCTCCATGGACGGTGAATCCTGAGAAATATGGAGACTTTTTAATTACCATTTTTGAGGAATGGGTTAGAAACGATGTCGGGACGGTCAATGTGATGAATTTCGAAAGTTCATTAGTAGCCTGGATGGGGCTGCCGGCAACAGTGTGTATTTTTGCTGAGACATGTGGGAAGGCAGCCATTATTGAGCATAATGGGGATGTCTATTCCTGTGATCATTTTATGTATCCGGATTATAAGTTGGGGAATATTCAATCAGAAACCTTTAAAGAAATGATGGATTCTATCCAGCAATCTGAATTTGGCCAAGCGAAAAAAACAACATTACCAAAGTACTGCCAAAGTTGTGAAGTGAAATTTGCTTGTAATGGAGAGTGTCCGAAGCATCGCTTTCTAACTACTCCTGATGGTGAACCAGGATTAAATTATTTATGTGCAGGCTATAAAAAGTACTTTACCCATATTCATAGATATATGAAAGTGATGGTACAACTGCTCGAAAACGATCTACCAGCCTCTAAAATAAAGGATGTCATAAAGCATCCAATTATTTTAAAAAAATAAAGTTTCGGTCACAGTCCAGGTACCTAAAAGGACAGGGGACAGGAACCTCGAACCACTAAATAATCCCAAAAGGTCCTGTGTCACATTGTTTTATGATCTGTGACCACCCGAACTGTGTCGAGAATTTCCGATCACCACCCTATAGACTGCACCCATGCTGGGTACACAACTAAAAAAGGAGTAGCCTTCGCTGCTCCTTTAAAATCCTAGTTTGTTATTCTTGACTGTATTTCAGATAATTCCACCTGAAAAAGCACTTTATAAACTTCCGCGTCCCCCTAAGATATGGTCACTGACTCCCCAAAAAATCTCGTTTTATAACAATGTTTCACAGAGCAATTTTCTATACTTTTATGAACGGTCTTTTTGGGTTGAAAACCATTGTTGGAAGCTATGGAACGTGATTCATAAAACATTAATATTAAAGAACCGGGAATTACAATTTAAGGAGGTGTAGTCCTGGTACTAAAATCCAATCTTTGCGGCAGGTTGACCAATGGAAGGAATGGTCTGTTGCAAACCGCCGGCTCTAACAGAGCACCTCGGGGTGTCTTGAACAGCAGGTTCATGACAAGGGTTCAATTCCCTTCCTGATGGAATGACGTGAGAATCGTCACGGGATGTCTCTTTTCTTGGTTCGGAGGCGAAGGGTAGATTTTTATAGATTTTAGTAACCAGGATGTAGTTGTCACATCGGGTGTGTTTACAAGGAAAGCCGCAGAACGAATTGCTCATGCAGCTTTTAAAATGGCTATGAAGCGCCGCAAAAAAGTAACAATCGTCCACAAAGCAAATGTTCTCCGATTAAGTACAGGATTATTTTTAAAGGTGTGTCGTGAAGGGGCCGAGGAATATCCTGAAGTGGCTGTAGATGATTAAACCTATCTGATTTTGTGGAAAGTTGGGAAGATACGGATCATCTACATATGGTAGATGATCCGTATCTTTTACACATAAAGAGGACTTATCACTGGTCCTGAACCGCCCCGTGGAGCTTTCATTTTTATATTAAGAAATCCTCCCCCGAGTATAAGGGCCGCACCTAATAGTAGGACTAAGAGTAAGGCTAAATAACCTATTATGCTAATAATTGTGATAATCCAACCGATTGAATTCCGGAATTCCGTGCCTGTCACTCCCCATTTATTGTCGAAGATTGATAGATTTATAAGTGGCAGGCACTGGACCCTAACCGGGACTTCTATTTTAAATAGTAATTTATTTCTTCATTGCATGATTAAACTTTTCCAATTGTTCCTGCAGGACTAAAATGTAATTCATCATTGCTACTCTCACTATTGAAGGGTAGTAACGGCTGTTAAGTTCTTGTTCACATTCCTCTAAATCCATCTTCTTAACTGTAATAATTTTATTCAATTCTTCTGTGCTCATTGAAAATCACCCCTATTTATCGGAAAAATCATTATCAAGTTCTCCACTCTCCTAACCTATCTTTTATATGATTAGGATGGACAAATTTTTCATAGCTTATACAAAAGTTACCTCTGTTAAATTTTTTTCTCATAGATGAGGAAACTTAGACCGGGGCTGCTGAAAAAGTAATTATTTTAATAAAAAAACGTGTGTTTTACTCGTAAATAGTAAGAAAAAAGATACGGATCATCTACATATGGTAGATGATCCGTATCTTTTACACCTAAAGAGGACTTATCACTGGTCCTGAACCGTCCCTGTGGAGCTTTCATTTTTATTTTAAGAAAATCCTCCCCCGAGTATAAGGGCCGCACCTAATAGTAGGACTAAGAGTAAGGCTAAATAACCTATTATGCTAATAATTGTGATAATCCAACCGATGACCTTTCGATTTGTTTTTATTAGATAGATTCCTAAAGCGATCAACCCAAAAATGAATCCGAGAATTCCCCAAAGGATGGGGCTTTTACCATGCTTACGAGAATCAATCACTAAATAAATCGTGAGGATTATATTTAAAACCAATCCAATAAAACCTTCCAAATTAAACTCTCCTTACTATGTTCAAATTGTATTCTTAAAATGAAATTATACCAGAAAATTCGAACGTTACAGCAAAAGATATTCCCTTTTATAAGGGAATTTGAAAACGCTCGGTAAAAATATTAAAAAACATGCTGCTTTTTTAACATGGTTTCGATCATACAGTTCTAGCACTTCTCCTTTTTATAAATGGTTGGAGCAAAGGAAGGTTTGGGCTATCTCATTAATTACACGCAATAAAACTTTCAAATTCTACAAATGTATGCCGGTATTATTACGATTTCTCTGCTAGGTGTGGTTATCAATTATTTTCTAGTATCCTTAGAGAGGAAATTTTCGAGCTGGAGAACAAATCCAAATGGACAATGAAGCGAATATTGAAGATTTATGGAGAATTAAGCCAAAATAGAGTTTTTTGCAAAGAGTAACCAGGGGGACGGTTGATAAACTCATTAATAACCATGAGAACCGCCCCTGAGGTGTTCAAGTGTTTCCACTCCCATAAATTTCAAAAAGTTTCACTTTTTGAATGGGCTATTTTCCGATAGTCTACTGGAGTATAATTGGTTTCTTTCTTAAAAAGCTTCGTAAAATAGGAGTAATTTTCATATCCTACTTTATCAGAAATTAAATGAACAGGAAGATCTGTATTCATCAGTAAGTCTTTTGCGATGTCGACTCTCTTTTTAATAATATAATTGACCAGTGATATTCCCGTTTCCTTTTTAAATATTCTAGCGATATAATCTGGGCTAAGATAGACCGTTTTAGCTAAGTTCGTTCTCGTGATATTTTCTTGATAATTTTGATCAATATAATCACAAATAGTCTTTACAACCGATTTCTGTGAGTTAGTAAATGCCATATAGTCTAGAGAAACATCTACCAAATAGGAAATATAAATCATTAAATCGTCTATAGATCTTGAAGATTGTTCTAGTAAAAAATCACCAATCTTCCCTTGGAATAACTTATTCGCAAGAATTTCTTTTTTCTTTAAATGAGTATAGATTAACTGAGTAATATCTAGTCTAAAACTACACATCACATTATGATTTAACTCATTTTTATCTAATAAGTTTGTAAGGTATTGGTAGCACTTATTAATGAAACTTAATCTATTTCCAGTTTGGAGATATTGCTCCAATAAGTGCACATTGGGTTCAGCATATTTTTTGTCGCTGATTTTGTGAGTTTTTAAACAAAAGGTTTTGTTTCTATAATCGAACATTTCTTCACGGACCACTTTGAGTTTCTTCACTATGGATTGAATGTTGTCTAAAGGACCTGAGATACCTAAATTACATTGTGCATCACAATGTAATTGATTGTTAATAACTGCAATTGTCTGCTGACAAGAAGAAATCAACTCCCTTGAAGATGGTTCAATCGTACAATCTAGTAATCTAAAAATAGCGAGATACTCGTCTTTATTTGTGTTTAGTTGCAGGAAACCATCTAAACAAATAGGGCTGTCTTTGAAGGATTCAATTATTATAGATTTCAACCTTTTTTCAAGAGCATTTTCTTTATCAAATAGTGAAATGATTTCGTTATTCTCAACTAATTTATATGGGAAAAAGTCAAGTATTAGTGGTAAAAAACAATCATCCATAGAATAATCTATATTATGGATTCCCAGTTGTTCTTGTAGTTCTTCGCTAGATAATGAGTGATTGTCTTTTAAATACGTGTACCAAAAATGGTCTACGAGTTTTTCTTTATTTTGTTGCCAGTAATGTCCAACTTTCATCGCATCTTCATTTATTTGACTTACATTTACTTTTTTTATAGCTTTTTTTATGATTAATTCTAGTTTATCAAATTCAATTGGTTTTAAATAATATTCAAAGCTTTGAAGTTCTATCGCTTTTTGTGCGTAGTTAAAGTCCGCAAAATTCGTTAAAAAGATAGCTTGGACATTAAATCCCTCTGATCGTATCCACGCTAATAATTCAAGACCGCTGCCTTGTGGCATTTCTATATCGCTAATGAGAATATGGATTGTATAGTGATCAAATATTCTCTTTGCTTGACGAATATTGTTAGCGGTGTAAATTTGCTCGATGCCTAAAGAGACCCAATCCATTTTTTGTTCTAAAGCAGAAACGACAAAGCGATCATCGTCAACAATCAACACATTCATACCGCTCACTCCTCGTACATAAGGTAAGGGATCATTAGCATTATTCTGGCACCGCCATCAGGATCGTTAGAAAATTTTATCGTAAACTCTCCCCCATACAATATTCGAAGCCTTTGAACTACATTGTTGATCCCGATTTGATTTCCTTTTCTATTGATTAAAGGAATATTGTTCCGAAGCTTATCTAGTATATCAGGAGGGAATCCTGGGCCCGTATCCTTTATCGTGATTTTAATGAATTTATTGTTATTCATATTAACATGATAAATACTTATGAAAATGCTCATTTCTTCATCTAAAGAAACGCAATATTTAACCGTATTTTCAATAAATGTTTGGATGACTAAAGGTGGAACTTTCGCTTGTTCTATATCAGGTTCGATAAATCTTTCAAAAAGAAAAGCGGGTCCATGAACTAATTTTTGAATAGCCAAATAATCATTTATATGCTCTAATTCCTTCTCTAGTTTGACAAAGTCTTGGTTTGTTTGAAATAAATATCTGAAATATTTAGCTGTGGATGATGCCATTTCTATAATTTCGTTATACATTTTCATTTGAGCCATACTATATATGGTCGTTAAACAATTTAGATAAAAATGGGGTTTTATCTGTAATTTCATAAAATCCATTTGTATTTTATTCTTTTCAATTTCTTGCTCATAAATATTTACTTTTAGTTTTTTTATTTCTCTGATCAGCCCTCTGAATTGGACATTTGCTTCTTCAAGCTCTTTAATGCTACTGGTTTCAAAATCAATGATTTCATTATTGTTATTTATATCAGCAAGATTTTTAGAAAAAGCTTGAACGGGGGATATGACCTTTTTCTTTATATAGAGCAGCATAAGGAACAAAATCAAACTAATAAAAATGGTTGCTGTTATAATAGTTAATTGAGCTAAAATGACTTTTTCAAAAGCACCAAAATGATCAACGGTTACATGTAGGGAAAAGGGGAGTAATGTGTCTTCCTCATCAAAAAACAGGTGACTATTGAAAAGTGTACCGGGTTCCTCTTTTTTCAATAAATGAACCGGATTTGAGTTAGAAAGAAAAACATATTTATCCTGTTCCATAATAATCGAGCCGTTCTTTCCTAATTTGATGTCTTGTAAAGGCGAAAGGATATCATCTACTGAAACCAAACAAATAAATACTCTATTTTGGTATTCGATTAAATGATATAAATAGAATTTATTATTCAGCTTAAGAGATTGCCAGGTTTTTATGTTCTCATAATTATTTAACGTTTTCGTCTCTGACATTAAAGTTTTTTTCATTTTAAGGTAATCAGAATAGGTGATTTTAATGGGAGAACTATTAAAAAAGAGGTTCTCTTTTTTTAATGCTAAGAAGAACTGATATTCTTTTCCGGTAGAGTATTGAAAATCGTTTACTCTCGTTCTGAAATTGCTAAGGCTAGTGGAGAATTCATCTACACCTTGAGCATCTTCGATATCTCCAATTAATGGTTCATTCTTAACAGTCCAAATCATAAAATGATCGATTGCATTAAGCCTTTTTTGTGTGTCCCTTAAATAAAGGTTAAAAGTATTTTCAATGTAATCAATGCTTTGTTGTCTAGTAATAGAGATTGTTATGACACTAACAACGCAATTGATTAGGAAAATACAAATTAAAATGATAATAAGCATTTTCGAATAATAATTAATGGAATAGGATGGATTTTTTCCAAAAGGTAACCGCAACTTTTTTCAACTCCTGTACTATCCTCATTATATATAGTATAAACTTGCAGTTTCTAGCAAAAAAACGTCAAGAAAGCGATTGAATAGCTGTAAGAGGACTGAATAGTGCTATTCCGTTAAATTTACTTAAGAGAATGTCTCCATTTGCACTAAATAGTATTACGAATGGTCGGTTTATTTCTATTTATTGTGAATGCGCTTTCTTATAATAGGTATATCAAATAAAGGAGGGAATCATGTGAAAAGTACACTTGCTTCGCAACGATTTACGAATGCCGCCGTCCTATCGAACGAAAGCAAAACATCTAAATGGATGAGACAGTTTAAGAAAAGCGGCCCTTTATATGTTTTACTATTACCTTCCATTATATTATTAATCTGTTTTACTTACATTCCTATGTACGGATTAGTAATGGCCTTTAAAGATTATTCACCAGCATTAGGGATATGGGGAAGCCCCTGGGTAGGATTCAAGCATTTTATTCAATATTTTCATTCCTATCAATTTGATCTGACGTTAAAAAATACATTGTATATCAGTTTATACAGTATTTTGGTAGGGTTTCCATTACCGATTGCGTTAGCCATACTTTGTAATCAAATTCGTATCGGACTGTTTAAAAAGGTATTTCAAGTCACAACCTATTTACCGCATTTCATTTCTACAATGGTTATGTGTGGAATGATCTTGATTTTTTTGTCACCAAGCAATGGATTGATTGCTAATTTGTTAGGATTAATTGGAATCGAAATGCCCAACCTATTATCAAATCCATCATTTTTTAGCAGTATCTATGTATGGAGCGATGTTTGGCAGCATTTAGGCTGGGATAGTATTATTTTCTTAGCAGCTCTATCAGCCATTGATCCTACCTATTATGAAGCGGCTACCATGGATGGTGCGAGCAAAATGCAAAAAATTCGTCATATTGATTTACCCTTACTTTTACCTACCGCAATGATTTTATTGATCTTACGAGCAGGCAGTCTTTTAGGTGTCGGATTTGAAAAAGTCTTTTTACTACAAAATCAATTAAATTTACCTGGAAGTGAAATCATATCTACATATGTTTATAAAATAGGGATGCAGAATTTTCAATACAGCTTATCAACTGCCATTGGGTTATTCAATACAGTAGTCAATATCATTATCTTACTATTAGTGAATTATATGTCTAAGAAACTTACGAAAACAAGCTTGCTTTAGAAGGGAGGTAAGGCAGTGGAACTATTAATAAACAAAAAGTTTTTTAATAAAACGAGAGCTCAAAAGAGTTGGAAAGATCGAATTTTTGATTTTGCCGTGTATGGATTCGCGGTACTAATGATCTTGATGATTATTTATCCACTTTGGTTTATCATTATCGCCTCATTTAGTAATCCTGCCGATGTTTTAAATGGAAAGGTCTGGTTTTGGCCCGAAGAGTGGAAATTAGATGGGTATATAGAATTATTTAAACAAGATATCGTTTGGAAAGGATATCTAAATACCATCATCTATACCGTTGTCGGAACATTTATTGCATTAGTTGTAAACATTCCAGCAGGTTATGCATTATCAAGGCAAGAGTTGTTTGGAAGAAAGTGGATATCGTTGTTCATTATTATTCCGATGTTCATCGGCGGTGGGTTAGTTCCAACTTATTTAGTCGTGAAAGCTTTTGGATTATTAGATACCTTCTGGGTTATGGTGTTACCGTTTGCCGTGTCATCTTTCAACATTATTATCGCAAGGACATTCTTTAAACAGAGTATTCCTGAGACTCTTTGGGAAGCAGCGCAGATTGATGGCTGCGGGACTTTTAGATATTTTCTCACGATGGTGCTGCCATTATCAAAGGCAATTCTAGCCGTTATCGGTCTTTGGACAGCAGTCGGGATATGGAACTCTTGGTTTAATGCATTAATTTATATTACAAATGAAGATTTGCAACCGCTTCAATTGATACTTCGAAGAATTTTGATATCGAATCAGTCCCTTTTGGGAACTGTCTCAGGAGATTTAGCATCGGAATTAAGGAGATTATCAGAGATGATGAAGTATGCAGCAATTGTCGTCTCCACTGTTCCTATTATGTGTTTATATCCATTTTTACAAAAGTATTTTAATCAAGGTGTTATGGTCGGTTCAATTAAAGAATAATATATTGGGGGAAAAATAATGCTTAAGAGAAAATTAGGAATCGTAATGAATTTAACGTTGGCAGCTAGTTTAATAGTTGGCTGTAGTAATACTTCATCTAGTTCTAAATCTAATGAAGATGGAACGTATAAAATTGCGACCGTTCGTTGGGCCGATTGGGGAGACGACTTTTTAAAAGGGTTTGTTGCAGAAACTGAAAAAAAAGCAGGAATTTCAATTGATTGGGATACGTATTTGAATTCTGAATGGCCAGACAAAAAATCAGTATTATTAGCTGGAGGAGATTTACCGGATGCATTTTGGGGGTCTATAACGCTAACGGATGCAGATATAGCTAAGAACCAAAGCATGTTTATTCCTCTAGAAGATTTGATTGAAAAAAACATGCCGAATTTAAAAGCAGCATTTGAAGCGGACCCTACATTACGTGCTATGGCTACATCTCCTGATGGACACATTTATAGTTTGCCGAAGAAGCTTCCTTTAAGACCAATTGCAGGAAATTCCTTGTACATCAATCAAAAATGGCTGGATAATTTGGGTCTGTCCATACCTGAAACATATGAAGAGTTTTATACCGTTTTAAAAGCATTCAAGGAAAAAGATGCAAATGGAAACGGTGACCCAAATGATGAAATTGCTTATCAAGGTGATGTTCTAGGGTTCATTTTACCATTTGGTTTGCCTAAAGGCAGTTATTCAACTTCTATGACTGTAAAAGATGGGAAGCCAGTCTTTATGCCAACTGAAGAAGCTTTTAAAGAAGGTATTGAATGGATGCATAAAGCGTATGCAGAAGGACTAATTGATAAAGAGTTATTTACACAAGATACCTCAATGGCTGAAGCAAAACGGAAAGATGAAAAAGGTTCCTTGGTGGGAGTATCCTCTGGTTGGACGCCTGACGCCACATTTGGACCAAATGCAAGTGAGTATATTCAATTACCTGCACTAGAAGGTCCAGATGGACAACGTTATGCCATGACGGATGCACCAATTTATTCTAGAGATGAGTTTATGATTACAACAAAAGCGAAGGATCCTGCTAAATTATTAAAATGGGCAGACCAATTCTACACAGAAGATGCAAGTATTCAAACGTTCTATGGTTCGTTCGGTGTCGGGGTTGAAAAGAATGATGACGGAACATACAAAGTATTAGATGCTCCGAAAGGTGAGTCTGCAGATATTTTTGCTTGGGTTAACTCATTCCGTGATTTTGGTCCTAAATTTATCGGGGAAGGTTTTAACGAAAAAGTAATATTACCAACTAATGGTGGAGATGGATTGAAGCTTGAATTAGATAAACAAATTAATAAGTATGCAAGAGAACAATTTCCAAATGTTTCTTATACAGCAGAAGAGATGAACCAATTAAGTGCATTAAATACAGACCTTACATCTTATGTGAATTCTATGCAATCTAAATGGGTTGTTGAGGGTGGAGCTATTAAAGAGTGGGATTCATATATTTCCCAATTAAAACAAATGGGCTTAGATGAATATATAAAAATTCAGAAAAATGCATTTGATAGATACCAAAAAAATCTTAAATAAAAGATAAATAAACCAAATAAACCTTTTTTAAGCTCTTGATCGAAATGACAGCCGGTTCACGTGATTATCGCGCGGCCGGCTGTTGTGTATGCAAAGAAGAGAGTGAACATTGGGCGGTCAATAACGGTTTATCTAGAAAGGGGCGGCAAAAAAATGAGTCAATTATTTCAGTTGAATAGTCCATTGATTAAATTCTTATCAAGAGCAGTTGATATTGTCATATTAAACTTTTTATTCATACTCTTTTGTATTCCGATCCTAACCATTGGAACTTCCATTACTGCCTTATATTCTGTAACTATTAAAATGGCAAGGAATGAAGAGAGTTATCTATTTAAGAGCTTTATCCTATCTTTTAAAAAGAATTTTACCCAAAGTACTATTGTTTGGATCATAATGTTGGCCGCAGGTTTTATCCTTCTAGCAGATTTCTATCTTTTAGGAAATCTTAATGGAGTGCTTAGGATATTTTTCACAAGTATGTTAATCCTTTTTGGATTTGTTTATCTTTGCATCCTGCTTTTTATTTTCCCTTATATGGCCAGATTTGAAAATACGATTAAACAGTCCCTATTAAATTCATTATTAATAGGAATTTCCAATTTTCCTAGTCTGCTGCTATTAATCGTTTTGACCTTTGTTCCAGTTACTTTTCTGTTTTCTTCCGTTATAGGGTTCCTATCCGTGTTATATATAGGAACTTTTGGAGGATTTGCGTTATTAGCTTTTATAAATTCCTATATGTTTAGAAAAGTGTTTTCAAAATATGAATGTAGGAATGTAGAGGAAAAAAATCTGTTAAAAGAAGGAGTGAACATATGATTCGCAATAAAGTAGTGACTGTTGGGGTAATTGGTCTTGGTGGGATGTCAAATTTTTATCTTAGGAGCATTTCTAAATTAGATTCGATTCAAGTGGGTGCAATTTGTGATATTAATCAAGATATTTTAAACAAAATCGGTGAGGAGGAAGGCATTAGTCAGGATAAACGCTTCAATAATATTGAAGAGATCATTGCCTCTCCTAATGTTGATGCCATAATCTCTGTTGTTCCTAATAACCTGCATGCTAAAATCCTGGAGTTATGTATCTTACATCAAAAACCAATCTTAGCTGAAAAACCATTTACTTTGAATTTTGAAGAAGCAGAGAATCTGAATCTTTTATATAAGAAAAATCCAATTCCTTGCATGATAGGATTTATTCATCGTTATACCCCATCTTTTCAATACGCAAAAAAGTTATTAGAAGAAAATACAATAGGTCAAATACGTCATATTGATGTACGATACCAACAATCGTTTGGAGCGCCTTTATTCAATGTTCCGTATTTATGGCGTTTTAATAAAGCAGTTACTGGTACAGGAGCATTAGGCGACTTGGGAGCTCACATGATTGATAGTGCTCGGTTTTTTGTAGGAGAATTTCATTCAGTCTCAGCATTGATGAAAACCTTTGTTGACAAACGATTAGATCCTATCACTGGAGAAGAGAGACAGGTTGACGTGGATGATTTTACAAGTTTCCAGGCGATTCTTGGAAATGGCGTAGTAGGAAATTTTGTCACCACAAGAAATGCCATTGGATCATCGAATCAGCTTGAAGTTACATTATTCGGGGATTGCGGAACGATCCATGTGAATATTGAGCGTCCAAATGAAATTGATATTTATGTTAAAGGTGAATCGGAAGAGAATCCTGTTTTGAAAACAGTAAGAGTACCAGAGAAATATAATAAGACCATTTTAAGTGACTTTGCTGAACTAATCTTATATAACGAAAGTCATAATATGCCTACTTTTGACGATGGATACAAAAATCAAAAAGTAATTGATCGGATCATCATTTCTGCAGAAAAAGGGCACGTTGTAAATGTTGATTGATTCGATTGGAGCAAAGTGTCGTTGTCTATTCAAAACGTAGCTTACTAGAGTACTTATATTGTTAATGAAAATGGAGGAAGAAAAGATGATAAAGGTAACAGTATGGAATGAAAATCGTCATGAACAAAAAAATCCGGTTGTAAGCGAAATTTATCCGAATGGCATTCATGGTGCGATTGCTGGATTTTTAACAGAAGCAGGATTTCAAGCAGGAACGGCTACATTGGATGAGCCAGAGCACGGTTTAACAGTTGACGTATTAAATAACACAGACGTACTCATTTGGTGGGGACATCTTGCACATGGTGAAGTAAGTGATGAAGTAGTTTCGAAAGTACAGCAGCGCGTGTTGGATGGAATGGGACTGATTGTACTTCATTCTGGTCACTTCTCCAAAATCTTCAAAACATTAATGGGGACAAGCTGTGACTTGAAATGGCGTGAAGCGGATGAGAAAGAACGTCTATGGGTTGTAGCTCCAAGCCATCCGATCGTGGAAGGAATTGGGGAGTTTATTGAACTAGAAAAAGAAGAAATGTATGGTGAGCATTTTGATATCCCGGCACCAGAGGAGCTTATTTTTACAAGCTGGTTTGAAGGCGGCGAAGTATTTCGAAGCGGCTGCACCTATAAAAGGGGCAACGGCAAAGTATTTTATTTCAGACCGGGACATGAAACCTATCCAACGTATTATAACAAAGACATTCAACGTGTGATTGTGAATGCAGTGAAATGGGCTCAGCCTGTAGAGCGTAATCGCCCTGTCTACGGAAATGCACAGCCATTAGAAAAAATTGCAGTGAAAGTAAACTAATTTAGGGAATCCGTGGGAAAAAGAACAATGAAAGCTCTAAAAGTAGGCATAATCGGATGCAGAAGTATTGCTCAGCATCGTCATTTACCTGAATATGCGTTTAATAAACATGTAGAGCTCGCGGCAGTTTGTGATATTAATAAAGAACGTGCAGCAAAAGTAGCTGAAAAATACGGGGTAAAAGGATATACAAGCTATGAAGAGTTATTGAAAAGTGGTGAAGTAGAAGCGGTGAGTGTATGTACACCAAACTATTTGCACTCACCAATCTCGATTGCTGCGTTACAAATAAATTGAAAAATGCCCTAGAGGATAGCGTCTCTCAGGGTATTTTAATAGAGTTTTCGAGATTTCGTAGACGATCCGCAAATAAAAGCAGTGAATCCGCAAATAAAAGTCAAATTTGTGCAAATAAAGCTAACTTTTAGGCGGATGAGGGAGTTTGGAGGGGGGGATTAGCACAATGAGCAGCTTATCAGCGAATTATTGAAGGATATCAGCGAACTGGACCATTTTATCAGCGGAAAATCGACTTTTATCAGCGAAACTAGCATCATATCAGCGAATGAATCTCCGAATCTGCGAAGTAAGAACCCATATTGTGTTGTATTAATCTGAAGTTTGAGAGGATTTCCAATTATTATCCAGAAAATGTCGTAAGTTTCGGAAAATATGTTGTAAGAGTCGGTTTATATGTAATTAGAGCCTGAAAATATGTAGTAAGGAGCAATAATTACGTAATAAGGATCTGAAGTTTGAGAGGATTCCCAATTATTATCCAGCAAATGTCGTAAGTTTTAGAAAATATGTAGTAAGAGTCAGAAATCATGTAGTAAGATTCAAAAAATATGTAATAAGAGCCTGAAAATGTGTAGTAAGGAGCAATAATTATGTAATAAGAATCCTGAATATAAAAAAAACCACCCTTTTGCCTGCTACGGCGCGGGGGTGGTCTTTTAATTTTGTTTCTCCCTATAGGAACATATTGATTATTAGCACACCAGCAAGTCCGACAAGGGATGCAATCGTTACCATTACCGACCAGGTGCGAATGGTTTTACCGATGCTTAGGTTGAAGTATTCTTTATAAATCCAGAAACCAGCATCGTTTACGTGAGAGAAGGTCATACTTCCTGCACCGGTTGCTAGCACCATGAGTTCGGGGCTAACGTGTGCAGAGGCAACGAGTGGTGCGGCAATACCGGCTGCTGTTAATCCGGCAACGGTTGCTGAACCTAGGACTACCCGTAGGATCGCGGCGATTAACCAGGCGAGGATTAACGGCGACATGGTGGAACCTTCCATCAGATGGGCAACGTATTTATCAACATGACTGTCGATGAGTACTTGTTTGAATGCACCGCCAGCTCCAATGATTAAAAGAATCATCGCGATGCTGCTGATTGATTCTGTGATCGAGTTCATGATTTCTGGCATTTTTTTACCTCGATTTAAACCAAAGGTAAAGATGGCGACTATGACAGCGATTAATAGGGCAATACCAGGATTTCCTAAAAATTTAGCTGTTTGAATAAGTGATGATTCAGGCATCGTGATTTCAACGATGGCTTGGAAGGCAATCAGAATGACGGGGATAAGGGCCGTAAATACACTAATCCCAAAACCAGGCATTTCTTCTTCTGTAAAGTGCTTAGGATTAAAAAGTCCTTTTGGAATTTTTACTTCCAATTCTTCTTTTTTAAACGTTTTTGTATATAATGGTCCACTGATAATGATTGCTGGAATACCGATAAGAATTCCATATAATAAGGTCTTACCTATATTGGCATTGTAAACATCGGCAACGGCTGTTGGTCCAGGGTGTGGAGGAACAAAGCCATGCATGGTGATCAAAGCCGCAATAACTGGCATCCCAATATAAAGAATTGGTACACCTGCTGTTGCCGCGATTGTGAAGACTAACGGAATTAACACAACCACGCCCGTTTCAAAGAATAGCGCAATCCCAACAATGAAGGCTGTTAGAACAGCCGCAAGCTGTACTCGCTTTTTTCCAAATGCGTTAACCAATGTGGTGGAGATTCGTTGTGCACCACCAAAATCGGCCATTAGTTTACCAAGCATACCCCCAAAACCAATAACCAGTACGAGATTGCCAAGGGTTCCGCCCAAACCGGATGTGACGGATGTTATCGCTTCGATTGGGGTCATTCCTTCCATAACTCCTACAAGTAATCCAACAATAACCAATGATATGAAGGCGTTTACCTTGAAGACGACCATTAATAATAGCAATAGGGCAACCCCTATACAAATATAAACGATTGGCATGTTTCTCCCTCTTTCCCCTTTGAAAGTGTGGAATGCCAGAACGGCATTCCAATCGATCAGTTAAATTTATTTCGTGCTTAAAATCTCTACCACTGCTTTTAAATCACTTTGAGTTCCAACATTGCCTGGAAAAATAACATAGGACATGCCTGGATACTTACTTTCATCCCCAGTTCTCCAAACAGGAATTCCCGGTCTAATTTGTCCAGCAACGGTTGCTCTTCTTACCCTTAGTCCTTTTGTCCCTACATCACTGGAGGTAATTCCACCTTTTGCGACAAGGAAATTCGGTTTTACCTGTAATCTCGTTACAATGCTTGTTACCGCATCCGAAATCGTCACGGACATTTTTAACTCTTCTTCTTTTTTATTCTCGCCAAGATCGAGCCGTTGTCTACTTGTATAAACGGCAACGGTTTTACCGGATCGGATCAGTGCTTCGGTGGTTTCTACCACGCGGTCGCATTCCGCTTTGAATTGCTCTGGTTGTAAAACTAAATGACTATTAAACTCGATAAATTCAATGGTGGTTAATTCTTTTAATTTTTCTAGCTGTTCCGTCGTCTTTTTCACATGGGAACCGATAATAACTAATCCGCCATTCCCTGTTTCTTCTATTATTAATTCTTCTCTCGTTAGCAGAGCTTTATCACTGACTCCACCAATGACTTTTGGAAGAGCGGCTGCACTTCTAAAAAGGAAGTTCTTTCCGGCATTGATTGCTTGTACTAAGGCAGCCGTGAATACTTTAACATCGACTTCGTCGATTGCATTCACTACTACTTTATTAAAATCGTTTACCTGAAGAAGCTGTTCCGTGATGGCGCCAATCTCCATTGCCCGTAATTGTTCGAGTGAGATATATAATGTATTTTTAGCGAGAAATAACCCATTCGACTTTTCTTCAATCCATTCTCCTAAATGCGAACTGGAATAGCCAAATGTCCGGTCTTTTGCAAATTCTGTTTCGCCTGCAGGCACAAGCTCTTGACCATTTTGAACATAGTGGATGTTGTTAATGGTCAATCGGCCGCCTTCTTTGAAAAATGGCAGGATGACCTCACCATCTATTTTCAACTCAGAACCTGATTCGAGTGTATCCTTTAAAACGGTGGTTTCTAGTGGATAGTGTCCTCTAAGTGTGGAATCTCCACGGCTAATAATGAGGAATTCTCGATTTAATTTCGAAGCTACGGTTAAAATGTTAACGGCGATCTCGCGATGAGCCTTTTCAGTTTCTTCCGCTGAAAAGCCTCGTGAATTTGTCAAAATGAAAAATATGGACTGCTCTTCGTTAAAACCCTGCTCAATACTTTCCTCAGACCAATCCGTGAAAACGGAGATATCATGGACGGTTTGGACACCTGTTGGATCATCATCGAGGACGATGATTTTTTTGTTTAAGCTTTTTAGTGCTTCGGTAACTAATTGATTGACTGCCTGACGGTCCACCTCAGGGACGGTTTGTAGGTAAGCTGCGGATATTCTGTTCGTTTCAGTCATCATTTACGCCTTCTTTACTTCAACATTGGCAAGCTTTTCATAATAACGGACAATGCTGCCATGATCGTCTTTTATTTTTCCATCGACCTTTAATGCATGGAAAATTTCTAGCAATTGGCTTGATAATGGAAGTGGAACGCCAATTTCATGGGCCGTGTCCATTACATTCGTAATATCTTTCATGTTGATGGCAATACTTCCGCCAGCCACGAAGTTTCTGTCTAAAATCAATGGTACCTTGGCATCTAGAACAGCACTTCCAGCAAGTCCGCCGCGGATTGCTTGGTACATTTTTTCAATATCAATACCTGCTTTCGCTGCTAGAACAAGTGCCTCGGACATCGCCGCTATGTTAAGGTTTACAATAATTTGATTGGCAAGCTTTGCAGTCACGCCACAGCCATGATCACCAACTAAGATAACGTCTTTCCCCATTCCATAGAGGACCGGCATAACACTTTCAAAAACATCCTCTTTCCCGCCAACCATAATGGCTAATGTACCATCAATTGCTTTTGGTTCGCCGCCACTGACTGGCGCATCTAGCATGCCAACGCCTTTTTTCGCTGCCGCTGCTGCTAGCTCCCGTGAGACTTCAGGTGTAATTGAACTCATATCGATAATGACCGAACCTGCTTTGGCCCCTGCCAAGATTCCATTTTCACTTAATACAACTTGTTCAACATGTTTTGAGGCAGGTAACATCGTGATAATGACATCACTGTTTTCGGCTACTTCCTTCGCAGAATGAGCAGCCACTGCTCCAGCTTCGACGACCTGATGGACGGCGTCTTGATTTAGATCATTAACCGTAAGTGTAAATCCTGCTTTGATTAGGTTTAAAGCCATCGGTTTCCCCATAATTCCTAGACCTATAAAACCAACTTTTTGTGCCATGATAAATTCCTCCTCATTCTATTTGAAATCTTATAAGTTAAGCGATTCGTTCAACTGCAATCGCTTTCAGATATCGTTTACAAAAGTAATTGTACACGAATTCGTAACTTTTGTATACAAATAATTATTTTTCGTATACAAAAATTAGTGAAACTGATGTCTATTGTATTTTTTTGACAAGAATTTTGGTAAAATAAATGTAGGTTTGAAGAGATATAGAGGTGAACAGTGTGTTAGAAAGTAATCGTTCTCGTCCTGCTTCCCACCAATCCTATGAGATCCTTCGTGATAGGATCTTAAATGGAGAACTTCCTGGTGGTACCAAAATTGTCGAGGAAAAAATTGCTGCTGAATTAGGTGTCAGTAGAACACCCATCCGGGAATCGATTCGAAAGTTGGAGCATGAAGGGCTTATTGAGAATAAAAAAGTAGTAAAGCCGGCCGAAAAGGACTTGCGAAATATGTTTCAAGTACGAATGCTCCTTGAGGGCTATTCCGCTCAGTGTGCAGCGTCCTATTTAAAAGAAAATGAGCTTCAATCATTACATCAATGTGTGGAGATAGGGAAGACAGGAACAGTCGAGGAAATTATGGAAGCAAATGCGCGGTTTCATGAAATTATTGTCGGAGCCAGTAATAACCCGGTCATGATTGATATTATTGACCGGATGTCATCCATCATTTACCTTTTCCGTAAAACAGTCGTATTCTACAACCGCCCCCATTTAATCGACGAACACGAGCAAATATACCAAGCCATTAAAGCAAGAAATGGAGAAAAAGCAGAAATGCTAATGAAAACCCATCTACAAGCGGATTTGGAATTTTGCTTGCATCTGTTAAGATGATAGGGAAGCAGGGGACGCGTTGCGCCTCGAATGTTGTCGAGTTAGCTCACTCAATTTTTAATCAAAAAGGCAGAAACTCTTACTAAATATAAGGGTTTCTGCCTTTTTTTTGATAACCTTTGGTGCCTGACACCACACGAAATTTGGCAATGGATACGTGTAAGTAAGCAGGTCTACCATCTGTGAAGCCCATATTACTATTAATTTTTGCCTGTTTTCGAAAATAACGTTGTTATTACTTATGGAGGAGCTCGTTAAAATGATATTTTGTGTAAAATTACACTTCGATAGTTGAGCATTTATGATTTATAAAACGACTTGTCCCTTTTATGGGCGAATTTTTGAGTTTTATGAGCGAATCTTCGAGTTTTATGAGCGAATCTTGGGCTTTAATGGGCGGATTTAGTGTTTTTATGAGCGAATTAAGAAGCAATAGCTTAATAGTAAGAAACTGAAACTTATTTTGGTAGATTTCCCGTCCTTAATAAAAAACTTACTTACTAGCTTCCTCTTTTCACCAAGTTTTCACCATTCTCTATTAATATTCATTACATCAGAAACGAAAGGAGATAAAGAGATGAATACAAAAGTGAAAAAGGGTATTTTCTGGGGTGTGATCATTGCCTCTACGGTACTAGTGATTAACGTACTCCACTTTCTACTAGGAGGGAGCAGCGCTTATGCTAGAGGTCCTCATGGACATGGTCCCGGTGAAATGGGAGGCCGTGGCGGATTTGGCGGGAGCCACCAAATGATGAATGGCGCTCACCATGACGGAGGATTCCCTTGGCTCTTCCTAATTATTGGACTAGCTGCTCTAGTACTATTCGTAAGATGGCTCAGAAAGAAGTCGAAAGCTTCCTCTATGCAACAGTTTATTAACACTTCTGTTGTAGGCTCGCATATCCCGGTAACTAACCAGAATGCTAGCGTTTTAGATCAATGGGAAAAAAATCTAGTAACTAAAAAGGAGAATGAATAACATGGGTATTTTTAAAAGATTAAAGACAATTACAATGGCGGAAATTAACGGACTTTTAGACGGTATCGAAGATCCGATTGCGATGTTAAATGAGTATTCTAGGGAAATGGAACAGGAAATTGTCAAAGGTCAGAAAGCCCTAGCTAGGCAAATTTTTGTAGAGAAAAAACAAGCAGCTCTCATTTCGGAAACGAAAGCATTAGTGGACAAGCGTACTCGTCAGGCCAAACTGGCGATTGAACAAGGGGACGAGATCATGGCCAAATTGGCTGTGCAAGAAAAACTCAACCATGACCGCCAGCTACAACTATATGAGGAGCAATACGAGTCTATTAAGGGACAAACCCAAATCCTCATCGGAAAATTGGACGAGTTGAAGGAAACCTACAACCAAATGCAGCAAAAGAAAATCTTGTTAGCTTCACGTGCGAATGTGGCTCAGTCGATGCAGCAAATTCAGAAAGCGACGGTTTCTTTCCATACTGATGATATTGCGAGAGGTGTGGCCCGTGCCGAAGAGCGGATCTTAATGATGGAAGCAGAAGTTCAGGCAGGCAATCAATTTGCGACTCCATTAGCCCAGTGTGAAGCAGCAAACAGCAGTTTTGTGAGCGATGAAGAGCTAAATAAGGAAATTGAAAAGTTAAAGTATGAAAAAGTGGCGGTATTATAATTCAAGTTTGAGAAGCACCACCGTTTTGGTCTGGTGCTTCTCATTCTATCTAGCGTAGAGAGGAGGGTTTAGATTGAATATGACAACGCTGATTCTTATTTACCTGGGTGTAGCGTTGGTGGGGAGCGGGCTTCCTTTTATCAGGGTTTATTTAGCCCATTTCCATAACTTGGTCCATCTCGTGATCAGTGCTTGCTTGGAGGGTAGTAAAATACATCTGAATCGAGATGGTTCAGGCCAGACAACCGGGAATCATACCTCCCCCTTTAAAAAAGCGCTCATTTCGTATGCAGGCTATACGGTTGCTTCGGTGGCAGCAATTGGTTTGTTTTATTTAGTTTCGAGAGGTCACTATCATTTGGTTATTTATCTGTATTTAGGGCTTAGTGTTCTTGCCTTATTGTTGTGGATTCGCAACCCATTTGGAGTGATTTGGGGACTTTCCATTGCTGTTCTATTGGACTTGCCTGTCTATTTCCGCTACGAAACGGTTTTACCTGTGAATATTAACTTCGAAATGGTGCTCGTTCATATGAGTATATTCCTAGCATCGGTTCTATTTGTTCAATCTATTATTGGCGCGGTTCTGGTGTGTAAACAAGCGTTTATGTCGAGAAGCAACCCGAAGAGAAAGGCGGCGCTGGTTCAAACGAAATTAGTTCCAGCCGTTGTTTTGGGACTAACTCTGGCCGGACAGACGGCCTATGTCGGCTACTTTTTAGTACAGAATTTTATCAGTTTTCCTTTCTAGTTTTTGAAATATACTTACAAAAAAATCTTCTTCCAAACATGGGAGAGGATTTTTTTTTTTTATAAAACGGACAGCCAATGGGAAAAAAATTTTGCCTGATTCCCTCATAAATGTAAGACCACTTACGAAATTCTATAAATAGTTGGTTGAAGGGAGAAGATTTCCCTTTAGACGTATTAGTGAAGGAAGTACAACGGCCTAAATATTCTTATCCATTTAAATAACTGATCAATACCATTAAAATCAACTTTGCGTAACCATAAATAGACATGGGAGAGAAGAAGAATGCCAGAAGAGACCTATCAATCTCGTGAGGAACGAAAACAAGCGGAAAACGCAAGACAGAATCAACAAAGAAGTCAGCGAACACCGAAGAAAAAAGGATCATTATTGAAAAAAGTAATCATTGTCTGTCTCGTACTTGGACTTGTTTCAACAGGAGCAGGAGCTATATCGTTCGCTTCAATGATTAAGGATACGCCTAACTTGGATGCTTCTAAGCTGGTGGATCCACTTTCTACAAAATTCTATGATGAGAACGGAAACTTTATTTATGAGTACGGGAAGGAAAAGCGAACAAAAATTGCGTATGAGCAAGTTCCGAAAGTGCTCGAGCAAGCGTTTATTGCCACGGAAGATTCCCATTTTTATGAGCATCAAGGGATCGATATCAAAAGGACGGCCAAGGCCATTTTTGTAAACTTAACCGGAGATTTCGGATCACAGGGCGGTAGTACCATTACGCAGCAAGTGATAAAGAATTCCTTTTTGACTCCAGAGAAAACATTAAAGCGAAAAGTGCAAGAATGGGACTTGGCGTATCAGTTGGAACAGAAATATTCCAAGCACGATATTTTAATGATGTACTTAAACAAAATTTACCTTGGAAACCGCTCTTACGGAGTAGCTGCTGCAGCAAAGAGTTACTATGGTATTGACGCAAATGATTTGAAAAAATTAACGCTCGCGCAGGCGGCGATGATAGCTGGACTGCCGCAGAGTCCGAATAATTACGATCCAACCAAGCCAGAAAACAAAGAAGCAGCCACGAATCGTCGTAATATTGTCTTACGTTCGATGCTTAGAGATGGTTATATAACAGAGAAACAATTGCAGGAAGCTTCAAAAGTTCCAGTTACTGAGGGACTTGTACCAAAAAGCACGCAACAAAGTATGCCTTACGAAGCGTTTTTAGATGCAGTTGTAAAAGAGGTAAAGGGTAAATTGAAGGATGTAGACATCAGTAAGGATGGATTATCTATCTATACTACCCTAGATCCAAAAGCACAGGATTATGCAGACAAAATGTTGAACACCAATGAAATCATTGCCTATCCAGATGCGGGTTTTCAGGGAGCTTTCGTCTTTTTAGATACCAAAACTGGTGAAGTCAGGGCGATTGGAAGCGGGCGAAACGACTATAAAGCAGAATTTCTAGGTAACAACTTTGCAGTGGATATCAAACGTCAACCCGGCTCAACATTTAAGCCGATTTTTGATTATGGTCCTGCGATTGAAAATTTGAAATGGTCGACTGCACATCTAATCAATGACCAGAATACCTCCTATTCAACCGGCGAGCCGATTTCCAACTGGGACCATCAATATCACGGAATGCTGACGATACGGAGTGCACTGAAAAAATCTTATAATATTCCTGCTCTTCTCACAATGCGGGAGGTTGGGATGGATCAGGCAAAGAACTTTGCAGAAAAACTCGGCATTACTTTTAAAGATAACCAAGTATATGAATCCTATTCGATTGGAAGCAATACCGTTAGTCCTTTAGCCATGGCAGGGGCCTATAGTGCTTTTGGAAATAACGGGAACTACAATAAACCGCATTTTGTCCAAAAAGTGGTACTTCCGAATGGAAAAGTAGTTAATTTTACGGAAAAATCAAAACGTGTCATGCAGGATTACACGGCGTATATGGTGACGGATATGTTACGCACAGTCGTAAATGATGGGACAGGTACAACAGCGAATGTCATTAACCTAGATGTTGCAGGGAAGACAGGTACAACCAATTTTGATGCAGAGACTAGAGCTAAATTTGGATACCCGACCAACGCGACAAATGATAGCTGGTTTGCAGGATATACCCCGCAATACACAATGGCGGTCTGGACCGGATACGCACAAAACGGTAATGGTAACTATATGGTCGCAAATACGCAGAAAATTTCGCAGTATATGTTTAAAGCTATGATGCAGTCATTTGGAACAGATTCATCGCGTTTTCAGCAGCCAAACAGTGTCTATCGAGTAAATAATGAACTGTATATTAAAGGGGTCAATTCTGCAGAAGTACCACCAAAACCTACTATTAAAAAAGCAAAACAGGTTAGTGAAGATGGTGGGAATGGGAAGAAGCAAAAAGAAGAAGCGAAACAACAAAAAGAGCAATGGAAAAACCATCAAGGGAAAGGAAAAGGAAAGGGGAAAGGGAAACATTAATCCCGGTGCCTGTCACGCGCCGTAAATCACGTGCCTGTCACCACCCGAGTTTTGTCGAATTAGATAACTCAATTTTAAATCTAAAAAGGCAGAAACCCTCACTAATATAAGGGTTTCTGCCTTTTTTTTCTGGGACTTTTTCAGGGGCATCCTTATGACCTAAGGGGTTTTCCCGATTATTATTGTATGTTCATCCTCTGACTTCTAGCAGTGGACTAGGTTTTGGTTGTCGACTTTAATAAGAAAGATATTGTTATCTTAATAAATAGTTTTTGAGAAAATGAACTTTCCGTAAAAAAAGAATCAACTTTCTGTTGCATAAGTAAAACGAAGGTGCTATTATAAGGAAGTTGCTTTTGACGGCAGTTTTATTAGTTAAAAGTGATGCAAAAAAATTAAATTATTATATTGACATAGCAATAGGGATTCGGTATAATAATAAATGTCGCTTCTGACACGATAGATTGTTCTTTGAAAACTA
>NZ_JAGGQR010000078.1:0-6667 GCF_018613205.1 Bacillus sp. ISL-46 | reverse complement strand
TTGGGCTTTTTTTAATCCAGGTTGTCTCTTCATCAGTGACTTCCACCCGATAACAACGTTTTGAGGTTGCATTGAACGCAATTCCATTGGGGTAGGAAATAAGCGAAGGGTTGCGATTGCCCCTTTACCTTTCACGTCTTTAAAAACTTGTCGGAGCTCCGGAAAGACAACATCTACCCAACGATTTAATTGGTTGATTGAACTAACAAGACGCTTAACAATCACATCACGGTTAGACATAAGAACTCGAAGTTCTTCAAATGATTCAGAAGTTGGACGAACGATGGAATAGTAACCATTCTTCACCATATCAGCGATAACTAGTGCATCTTTTTTATCGCTTTTTGACTGAGTATTATCTCGATTCTCTTTATTCCTTTTTACATGGTACGGATTTACTGTTACTACATCAATATTCTGTTCGAAAAGCCATTTTGATAGATTAATCCAGTAATGTCCCGTAGGTTCCATGCCGACTATAGTGGTAACTAAGTTATTTGTCTTTTTTAATTTGTTAATCCAGTGCAATAAAATAGTAAATCCATCTTCGTTATTTTCAAATGTGAGAGGATCGCCGACTACAATTCCACGGAAATTCACTGCTCGAGCGACGTGAAATTGTTGAGCAATGTCCACACCAACAACGAGATGTTTATCGGAAATTCTTTCTATTAGTTGATTTTGTTTGTCTTGCATTTTAAACTTCATAGTAGGGGTTCCTCCTAAGGTTTTGAGTTAGAGTGGTGTCTATACTCATATCTTACTGAGGAGCTCCTTTTTTATCAAAGTCAATAATTAACTCTCTACAGGAATGCTAAACTGCCCCGTTAGCTGAATAAGAAATGCCGCCTTCAATGGCAGCTGGATCTAAAGTTTAGTATATATAAAATTATTATCTCTTAAAAATGAAAATCCTGTCTCATCAACATCGTTAAAAATCGAAAAATAACTTGCACCAAAACCAAAACCTAAGCCATTTAACAACAGGCTAGAATGAAGTATTTTACCATTTGAGCCATTAGCCTCTTGAGTCATTTGAATTACTTCAATTTCCTCTATTTGCTTTCCAATAAAAAAAGAAAAGTTATCGATCGCATTCTTCCGCCATTCTAGATTTAATTCTTGATTACCGTACCAATCTAACTTTTCCTTTAAATCAATTTCATTCCAGGTAACAGCAATTTCTCTATCATTAAACGAACAAAATTCTAATTGTTTTCCACTTATAAGTAAAATAACGGGACAATCAGCCCAAAAATCACCATCTGATATTTCTTGTACTGTCCAAATTTCCTCAATTGTTGAACCTATTAAATCCCTTAACCCTTTACCGTGAGTATTAATAAATTCATTAATATCGGTATAGAAAATTGGTTCATAATCTTTAATACCTAGCATAAAACACACCTCAAATCTTAAAGGAAAGTTTATGTTAAAGCACCCGTTAGTTTAAGTGCAATCTTTCACATTCTCATTATGTGTATCATAATAAAAGGACGAAACTCTTTTAATTTCGTCCTTAATATATGAAAGAAATACAATTTTACGCATTTTAACAGCAATTATCATTTCCTAACATCACAAGTCCAGACCCCGAATCAGTTTCCTGATAATCAAGGGTGATGGCTTCTATGTTAGCGAGAATATCTTTTTCAATAGCAACCTGGATTCCATTAATGGTTTCTACTACATCATTTGCCGAAGGCTCTTCCAGAGCCAATCCCATTTTTGGACCACTTCAGCCAACCCCCGCCATAAAGAGGCGAATTCCTTTAATGTCATGTTGTTTCATGATCTCTTGGATAAACGTTTTTGCTGAGTCCGTAATTTTTATCGTTTTTCACCTCCTTTATCGTTTCCGCTTTTAATGCTAATAACCTCATGCTATTTAAAATGACAAGCAAAGCTGCTCCAGTGTCACTCATGACAGCAATCCATAAAGTGAGCCAACCAGGAAAAATCAGCATTAAGGCAACCACTTTCACGAGGATTGAAAACCAAATATTTTGTCTAATGATTTGCATGGCTTTTCGGCTCAATTTCATCGTGTGAGGCAGCTTTTCGAGGTTATCTGCCATTAACACAATATCTGCTGTTTCCATTGCTGTATCGGTTCCAGCACCACCCATGGCAATGCCTAGATTGGCTGTAGCAAGAGCAGGTGCATCGTTAATTCCATCTCCAACCATAGCAACAAGCTTTCCTTCTTGCTGGAGCTGCTTAACGGCATTGACTTTATCTTCGGGAAGCAATTCTGCAAAATAACGATCTACTCCAATTTGTTGTGCTATTTTCTTTGCTGTTCCTTCGTTATCACCAGTTAGCATCACCACTTGTTCAATACCCATCTCTTTAAGTTCCTTTAAGGCATTGACAGATATTTCACGAACGGTATCCGAAACAGCAATAATTCCTAAAATCGTTGTTTTCGTACCGATAATTACAAGGGTATTTCCTTCGTTTTGTAGCGTTTGAACTTGTTCTTTATAATTCCCAAGATCCACGCCCAACCCATTAAATAATTTTGGATTTCCAGCATAGTATTCAACGCCATCAATCGTAGCATGTGCCCCTTTTCCAACAATCGCTTTAAACGTTTCACCGTTTCTTATCTCTATATTTCGATCAATGGCATAATTTCGGATAGCCAAAGCAATAGGATGTTTAGAATGTTCTTCAATCGTTCTGGCAATGGCAAGCATTTCTTCTTCTGTGCCTTTTAAGGTGATGACTTGGGACACTTTTGGTTTTCCTTCGGTTAGGGTGCCTGTTTTATCAAAAGCAATCGCTTTTAAAGCTCCAGCAATTTCTAAGAATGAACCACCTTTAATGAGCACCCCGTTTTTCGCTGCATTTCCAATACTGGATACAATCGCTACGGGTGTAGAGATAACAAGTGCACAAGGACAAGCGATAACCAATAGTTCTAATCCTTTATAAATCCAATCTAGCCATCCCCCAAAGCCGAGTAATGGTGGTAATACCATTATTAGAATGGCTAAAGTAAAAACAATAGGTGTATAGATTCGTGCAAATCGATCAACAAAATCTTGTGTTGGAGCTTTTTTCTCCTGTGCTTCTTCTACCATATGAATGATTCTTGCAATCGCTGTATCCTCAACTAACTTGGTGACCTTTAATTCTAATGATCCACTCTCGTTGATGGTTCCTGCATAAACCGTATCCCCGATTTCCTTATCAACGGGAATGGATTCTCCAGTTATCGGTGCTTGATTCACAGTGGATGATCCTTGAATCACTTCGCCATCCAACGGAATTTTTTCACCAGGCTTTACAACAATAGTGTTTCCAATCGATATATCTTCCACAGGTTTTCGGATCAACTCTCCATTTTGCTTAACCCATGCTTCTGAAGGTGCTAAATTCATCAAATTTCGAATGGAATTCCTGGTTTTATCAACGGATTTGTTCTGAAGCATGGTTCCAAAGGCAAACAGCCAAACTACGGTTGCCCCTTCGGACCACTGCCCAATCAGTCCAGCACCAATGGCAGCTGACGCCATTAAAACGTTCATATCGAGTGATCCGCTTTTGATAGCATAGAAAGCATTTTTCGCTGGCTTGTAGCCACTAATGACAACCACTGACGCAAATATTAGCGTTGTAATAACGGACAATACTGATTCAGTAAATGAACCAAGAATCCCTAGTGCCAACAGAACACCTGAAATCGTGGTTAAGTAATCCTTTTTAGGCTCATTGGTTTCTGTATTTGTTCTTCTATTGGATATTAATGATGCTTGATACCCTACTTTGGAAACCTCTTTGATTACATCTTCAACATTCATCTCATGCTTAATTTGCATCCTACCGGTTGAGAAATTGACGTTAACCTCTTTAACATTTGAAAGATTTTTCATATGTTTTTCGAGTGTTACTGCACAAGCACCACAGTCCATTCCCTCTATATTAAAAGCTTGCACATTCCCATTTTGTACAAGAGGCTCAACCGTAAAGCCAATTTTTTTTATGTGACTTGGAATCGTTTCAAGTACAGAATCATCTTCAATCGCTATTTGCATTTTTCCAGTGCTGTAATTAACGTTTACTTGATTAACACCCTTTACCTTCCCTAAGCTTTTTTCAATCGTACGTGCACAAGCAGGGCAATCCATTCCTTGAACACGAAATTCATTGATTTTCCCTGTAAGAGGAGTAATGCTATCTGTTTTTTCAGCTGGAACCTCTCCGCAACAGGCATCATCCTGGCAACACGAATCAGTCTTTGTTGCAGATGGTGGGTTGATTAGCAAAATCGGAAAGCTTTTCTTAACAGATGATTCTTTGGGAGTGCAGCATGCATCCGTGCAAGAATCTTTCTCCTGTGACTTTAATGGATCCATGAGTGTAATCGGGATACTTTTTTTACCTGACTTTTCTTGGCTGCATGAACCATCTGAACAGCAGGATGCTTTTTCTATTGGCTTTGAAGGTTCTAACATCGTTAAGGGAATACTTTTTTTCTGTTCTTCAGCCATTACAGTTCATCCCTTCAATAGATAGGCATTGATCGTTTTTATCGCAATCAGCCACTTGTTTTTCTACATCCCCTAAAATTAAATCAAACATAGTCAACACTGATTTTATCTGCTCATCACGAATGCCGTAATACATATATTTACCCTCTTGTCGTCCAACAATAATGCCGCACCCTTTTAAACAAGCTAAGTGCTGTGAGATATTCGATTGATTTCCTTTTATCTCTTCGACGATTTGAGAAACCGTCTTTTCTTTATCTTTAATCGACTCTAATATTTGAAGTCGGGTTTTGTCCGCAAAACCTTTAATTAATTTAACTTTTATATCCATTGCATCTAGCGCCATTTTTACTCACCTCATCTAACGTATTAGTATTCACTAATATAAACTATGTAATCATATTAGCAATTGCTAATATGTTAGTCAAATTAATTTTCAAAAAATTAACTCTTTGAAGTGTTTCAACATATTTAGGGGAACATTTATAAATCCCAGATCTCTAATTAAACTAAACTGCCACTAAAAAGAGTCGCAGTTACGACTCTTGGTTAAACTCAAGCACCCGCTAGTTCAATATGAGTTGTTTTATTGACGTGGTGCAAACAACATCACTGAAGCACCAAATAAACAAATAGCAGCACCTATCCAGTCATATAAATCGGGCGTTTTTTTATCAATACCCCAACCCCATAAAACAGAAAGAGCAATAAAAACTCCTCCATACGCAGCGTATACTCTACCAAATGATGGGAACGTTTGAAATGTTGCAATAACTCCATATAAAGCCAATGCAATTCCTCCGAAAACACCCCAATAAAATGGTTTACCTTCCCTTAACCATAACCATATAAGATAGCCTCCACCAATTTCAGCTAAACCAGCTAACAAAAAAATTAATACTGCTTTGAACATAGTTCAAACGCCCTTTCATCACTTTTTCTCACAACAAGTGCCATTTGAATTAACCTTTGGAAAGCATTCCGACCAAGAAAGACATTCACACTTCAAACCATTTTTTAAAATATCCAACATTGAGTCAATATGCTCCTTCTGTTCTTCTAATTCTGCACACTTGGTAATCGCCATCTGTGACCACCTTTCAGATGGCGAAACCTGATTGTCAAAACCCTCTAAAAGCACGGTAATTTCTTGATTATTAAAACCAGCTAATTGAGCTGTTTTAATGAACTTTAATTGGTCAATAACATCAGTCTTATAGCGTCTTTGTCCATTTACCCTCGTAGGGGTTGGCATTAGTCCAATTGATTCGTAAAAACGAATAGCTGAAGGATTAACTTTTGCCTTTTTTGCTAATTCCCCAATGGAAATATAAGAATCCATCATTATCACCTCTTGACTTAAAGTTTACTTTAACAATTATACTTTAGATATAGATTATTTGGAGGGATTCCTTTGAAAAAATTATTTGCTGGAATGGGAATAATCGGCTTATGTGCACTATGTTGTGCAATACCTGCTATTGGCATTACTGGACTTGTTGGTATAGTTGGAGTTAGTTTTGGTTTTTGGAAATGGGGAGTATTACTTATCGCTTTAGCTTTATTTCTCTTTCTATATGTAAAAAAGAGTCGTGCGTGTAGTACGAGTAGTACAAGTGCAGGATGTAGTTGTTCTGCGAGTTCGTGCAAACATAACTAATTTAAGGGGAGGTCTTAATTTTATGACTGAATGTAATTGTTGTAAAAGCTCACCTAGTGTTGTTTGCAATATTGGTTCTTTTAATTCAGAGGAAAGAAACCGTTATGATGAATTACGAAGGGAATTGACTGTAAATCTGACAGTTGAAGAAATTTCAAATGGTTATGGTTTTATTTATCCTAATCAAAAATCGTTACTATTAAAAATTGCCGAATGGATTTCTTACGAAAATCGCTGCTGTCCATTCATAAAATTCTTACTATATGTAAGTGGTGAAGCAAACTCGATAAGGCTAGAGCTAACAGGAAGTGATGAAGTTAAAATTCTAATAAAAGAAGAATTTCACCTAGCATAATAGCAGAACCCCTATTAATGTAAGTGAGGCCACTGAAAAACTTCAGTTTTTTATGTTTGAAGTATAGCTAGGGATAAAAAAAAAGCATCTAATCGTCCTAATGGAACGATTGGATGCTTTTTTCCTTTATTTCGACTCCTTCATTAGTGTAAT
>NZ_JAGGQR010000077.1:0-10259 GCF_018613205.1 Bacillus sp. ISL-46 | reverse complement strand
ATTTGTCGACAGTCTGAAGCACCCAAGAAATTTGGGTGCTTTTACGATTAATTTTTCGATGTTTGCAGGGCCTTTTCTAGTGCATAATCACGTTGAAAGGAATAGACATCTTCAACATATACTTGATGCCATACCATGAACATCAGCACAGTCCAAATCTTCCTGCTGTTATCGGCTTTACCTTGGCAATGGTCTTCAAGCAATTGAAGCACATATGATTTATTGATCAAATGATCCGTGTTGCTTTCGCGGATGATTTTCTTCGCCCATTCGTTCATTTCATCCTTTAACCAATGACGGATTGGTACAGGGAACCCCAGTTTCTTCCGATCAAGTACATGGGCAGGTACAACACCTTCGGCTGCTTTACGTAAGATATACTTCGTCGTTCCATGCACTGTTTTCAGGCTGGTCGGAATTTTTGATGCCACTTCGAAGACCGCTTTATCAAGGAATGGCACACGAAGTTCTAAGGAATGAGCCATCGTCATTTTATCGGCCTTCAGCAAAATATCGCCGCGCATCCATGTATGGATATCAATATACTGCATCCGGTCCACAGGATCATAACCACGCGATTCAGCGTAAAGCGGCTTCGTTATATCAGTGTAATCTAATCCCTCACGATAGACATTTAGTAGTTCGCGCTTTTCTTCTTCGGTAAACATTTTCGCATTACCAATGTAACGTTCTTCCATTGGAGTAACACCGCGTTCGATAAAGCTTTTTCCTCTCATTCCCTCAGGCATCATACCCGCGATCCCTTTTAAAAGCACTTTTCCTGCTTTCGGAATTTTATTAAACACCTCTAATGATTGCGGCTCGTGATAAATATTGTAGCCGCCAAATAATTCATCCGCACCTTCACCTGAAAGAACAACGGTTACGTGTTTTCTCGCTTCACGGGCAACAAAATAAAGCGGGACACAAGCAGGGTCTGCCAGCGGATCATCCATATGCCACATGATTTTTGGAATTTCATTCATATATTCCTGCGGTGAAATCACATAGCTGATATTTTCGACACCAAGCTTTTCAGCTGTCTCTTTTGCGACATCAATTTCACTGAATCCATTATGCTCAAAACCTACCGAAAAGGTTTTAATCGCAGGGTGATATTCTTTTGCAATCGATGCAATAATCGAAGAATCAATCCCGCCAGAAAGGAATGAGCCTACTGGAACATCACTGCGCATGTGCATTTTTACAGAATCGAACAGGACATCTTTAATTTCCTTGATAAAATCAGGTTCTGATTTGTGAACTGGTTTAAAGTGTGCTTTCCAATATCTTTTGATTTCCATTGGTGAGCCAATCTTTTTGGTAAAAAAATGACCTGGCTCTAATTTCTTAATACCATCAGACATGGTGGTTGGTTCAGGAACAAATTGGTAGGTCAAATAATGCTGCAAGGAATCATAGTTAAGAACATCATTTTCGAGCCCCAATAGAATACTCTTTTTCTCAGAGGCAAAAAATGTTCTTTCACCATCTTCAAAATAAAAAAACGGTTTAATCCCGAACGGATCACGCGCCCCATAAAGAGTTTGTTCTTGTTTATCCCAGATGACAAAGGAGAACATTCCACGTAGTTTTTCGACGGCTTTTTCCTTCAAATGGCTGTAGAGTGCAATAATAACTTCGGTATCGGAGCTAGTTGAAAAGGTTAATCCTTCGCTCAATAGTTCCTCGCGCAGTTCTACATAGTTATAAACTTCACCATTAAAGATAATCCAGTGGCGTTCATTTTCATACGTAAGCGGTTGATGACCACTCTCAATATCAATGATACTTAAACGGCGGAACCCAAATTGGATATGATCATCATAATAAAAACCATCATCATCCGGCCCCCGATGAGTTATAATATCGTTCATATTTTTAAATTGTTGTTTTTGCTCATCACTATAGTTTTGTGTTTTGTCGTGTACACAACCGATAAAACCACACATTATGTACTTCACCTCATTCTAAATATCCTTTAAAAGGACGTATTGCTCCAAAGCGCAAACGCCTTGCGCTGGAGCTAGACAGAAAAACATACTCTCTAATACTACCACTTTTTTTATAAAATTTGCACTGTGAACAATAGGCAAATTTAATATCATCATTTTTCACTTCTTTAGACCTGCTTAAACACTTCATTTTTTCAATTATTTGTTACTGTACAGGTAAATAGACGTACGAATAAAAACAGGAGTTACATGTAGTATGTAACTCCCTTTGTATTGTCTAGCTCCAGCGCCAAGGCGCTTTTGCTTTTCTATTTATAGATTTGCTTGTTGGCGTAATGTTTCTACTTTATCTGTGCGCTCCCAAGGAAGATCCACATCTGTACGGCCAAAGTGACCATAAGCTGCTGTTTGTTGGTAAATTGGGCGACGAAGATCCAACATATTAATGATACCTGCAGGGCGAAGGTCGAAGTTTTCACTTACTAGGTCAACTAACACGTCTTCGCTCAATTTACCTGTACCAAACGTATCAACTGCAATCGAAACGGGTCTAGCAACTCCAATTGCATAGGCAAGTTGAACTTCTACCTTATCAGCAAGGCCAGCAGCAACGATATTTTTGGCAACATAACGTGCTGCGTAGGCAGCTGAACGGTCCACTTTTGTAGGATCCTTACCAGAGAAGGCACCACCGCCATGGCGAGCATATCCACCATACGTATCAACGATGATTTTACGACCTGTTAAGCCAGCATCCCCTTGTGGTCCGCCAATAACGAAACGGCCGGTTGGATTAATAAAGTATTTTGTCTTTTCATCGATTAATTCTTTTGGAACTACCGGATTAATAACATATTCCTTCAAGTTACGTTGAATTTGCTCTAACTCAACTTCAGGATTGTGTTGAGTGGAAATAACAATCGTATCAATGCGTACTGGTTTATCGTTCTCATCATATTCAACCGTTACTTGTGTTTTTCCGTCTGGACGTAAGTAATCAAGAACCTTATCTTTACGTACTTCTGTTAAACGGCGAGCAAGTTTGTGCGCTAGTGAAATGGGAAGAGGCATAAGCTCTTTTGTTTCATTACAAGCAAAACCAAACATTAAACCTTGGTCCCCTGCACCAATTGCTTCGATTTGTTCATCAGACATTTGACCTTCACGCGCTTCCAAAGCTTGGTCAACACCCATCGCGATATCTGGAGACTGTTCATCAATAGATGTTAAAACAGCACAGGTTTCTGAGTCAAAACCGAATTTCGCCCGATTGTAGCCGATGTTTTTAATCGTTTCACGAACAATTTTTGGAATATCCACGTAGGTAGATGTGGTGATTTCTCCTGCTACTAGCACTAGTCCTGTTGTTACTGAAGTTTCAGCCGCAACCCGGGCATTAGCATCCCTTGCTAAAATAGCATCTAAAATGGAATCAGAAATTTGGTCACAGATCTTATCAGGATGACCCTCAGTAACTGATTCAGAAGTGAACAAACGACGTTTTGTTGACATCTGAATTCCTCCTATAATATGAGATAATCGAGGTTTTAGGAAGGTTACAGGAATACTTCCTTAAACATCGAGAATTTGATACGGTACTCATTCCCTTAGTATGTAATAAACAAAGGATTTTTATTAGAGACTCTTTTCATAAAGGACTTATACAAAACAAAAAACCTTACCAGAGAGGAAAGGTTGTTCCGGGCCTTTCGCTCTTATCGTTCAAGGTCAAAGCCTTGCGTCAGATTAGCACCTTCGCATCCTGAAAAGGACCTTTTAAGTGGTCAATCTTTTCATACTGCAGGTTGCTGGGTTTCATTGGGCCTGTCCCTCCACCAGCTCAGGATAAGAGAGTATCCGTTCAACTTAGAATAATATCACACTGCCCAACAATGTCAATGAATTTTTTAAGAAATGTTTTTCAACAAAATGGGAAATATACGAAATATGTTAGTATCTTTTATAAATTTTTTTTATATCTTCAATTAAAGTTTTATAATATATAAATCCAGTTAAATAGGATACATCAATTCAGCTAATGTGTTATACTTTTTATATTATTAACAACCTAAAAACGAAATAAAGGAAGGTCTCATTAAATGAATTCTGTTGATACTCCTAATGAATTAAATCAATTGTTAAATGAAAGTCATGTTCATGTGCAATTATCTGTTCCTCAATTAGTTGAGAAAGTCTTAACCCGTCATGAAGGAGCATTAACTTCTACGGGAGCAATTAGTGTCGCTACTGGAAAGTATACTGGCCGGTCTCCACAGGATAAATTCATTGTTTTAGAAGATTCAACTAAAGACAAAATTGAATGGGGAACTACCAATCAACCAATTTCAGAGCCGGTTTTTACAAAGCTTTATCAAAAGGTCATTAATTATTTACAACAGAAAAATGAGATTTTTGTTTTTAAAGGATTTGCGGGTGCTGATAAAAAATCACGTTTATCCATCCAAGTGGTAAATGAATTAGCTTGGCAAAATTTATTTGTACACCAGTTATTTATTCGCCCGTCGGATGATGAACTACTTGCCCATGATGCTGGATTTACCGTTATTTCTGCACCTAATTTCAAGGCAGATCCGGCTATCGATGGTACCAACTCGGAAGCTTTTATTATGATTTCTTTTGAAAAAAGAATTGTTTTAATAGGTGGTACAGAATACGCAGGGGAAATGAAAAAGTCGATTTTTTCTGTAATGAATTATTTACTGCCTGAAAACAATATTTTTTCGATGCACTGTTCTGCCAATGTTGGGATTGAAGGCGATGTTGCTTTATTCTTTGGCTTGTCTGGAACTGGCAAAACAACCTTATCAGCGGATTCCAATCGTCGATTAATTGGTGATGATGAGCACGGTTGGTCCTCCAATGGTGTCTTTAATATCGAGGGGGGCTGCTACGCAAAATGTATCAATCTTTCTCGTGAAAAGGAGCCGCAAATCTTTGATGCCATCCGCTTTGGAACTGTCCTAGAAAATGTAACATTGAATCAGGAATCAAGAATCTCTGATTATGATGATGGAACGTTGACCGAAAATACACGTGCCGCTTATCCGATTGACGCAATTGATAATATTGTTCAACCAAGTATCGCTGGCCATCCAAATACGATTGTCTTTTTAACCGCTGATGCATTCGGTGTCTTGCCTCCAATTTCAAAATTAACAAAGGAACAAGCAATGTATCACTTTTTAAGTGGCTACACCTCAAAACTAGCCGGAACAGAGCGTGGAATAACGTCACCACAAGCTACCTTCTCCACTTGCTTTGGTGCTCCATTCCTGCCGCTGCCTGCGACTCGTTACGCAGAAATGCTCGGTGAAAAAATACTTGAGCACAATGCCAATGTTTTTCTTGTCAATACTGGCTGGACCGGCGGCGAATATGGGGTCGGTAATCGAATGAAACTTTCCTACACGCGCGCTATGGTTGAAGCCGCTCTTGAGGGAGAATTAAACCATGTGGAGACTGTCAAGGACGCGATCTTTGGATTAAATATCCCGCTCCATATTGCAGGTGTACCAGACGAAGTCCTACAGCCGATTAAAACTTGGTCGGATTCGCAGGCATATGAAAAGAAAGCAAAGGAATTAGCCGCAAAGTTCCGCGAAAACTTTAAAAAGTTCACTAATGTTTCACGTGATATTGAAGAAAAAGGCGGACCAATAGCATAATATCGAAAGCCCATATCGATTCGATATGGGCTTTCTAATCTCATTAGTTAGTCGAATTTAATGATATTAATTGATAGGTTATGGTCGTGCTGTTATTTTGCAACTCGACTTTTTTTATCAATGCGGTACCACTTGAATCACTATCGATTGTTTTTCTTACATCAATCGGAATCTCAATTGGATAAAGTCTGTACCCTTCTTTTTCTAGCAAAAAGACGTTTTCCTCCACTCGTTTTTCTCTACCTTTAGTTACAATCATCGTATTTAACTCAAGAGGCATACCCATAAACATCCGCTCCTCTACTTGTAATACCTATATATTATCATCTTTTACGGTGACTTTTCATCCACTTCGTTAAATCATTCACGACTTTTCTATTTACTGCTGGTGGGAAGTAATGTGTAAATTCGTTAAAATACCATGCTTCGACTGGTTTTTCTACTAACCTCAGCCTTCTTTCAAGACGATACGCGTGCTCCACCGAAACATTTCCGTCTTTAGCACCATGGATAATCAGGACAGGGGCTTTGATCTTTTCTATTTGATAAAGAGGGGTCCTGTCTTGATACCGTTCCGGAAATTTCTGAGGGGTTCCGCCAATGACCCTCTTCATCATTCTCCGTAAATCTTTACGTTCCAAATAGGTGAGGGACATATCACTGACCCCGCCCCAGCTGACAACAGACGCGGTCTCAGGGAATTCAATTCCTGTCAAAAGCGCCATTACACCACCCCGCGAGAACCCAAATATATGTATTTCACGTACTCTGGGCATAGATTTTAACAGCAAAAAGGCGCAAAAGGCGTCTTCCCTGTCGTCCCCGGCAAAATCCTCATTGCCTTCCCCACCCTGATTTCCACGATAATAAGGCGCAAAAACAACAAAGCCCTCAGCTGCGAACTGGGCAATCCTTGCTGGTCGAACTTTACCAACATTTTTAATGCCGCCGCGTAAATAAAGGAATCCATCATACTCACCTTCCCCAATCGGTTCCGCAAGCATGCCTTTCACTCGTAATCCATTGGAAAGGTAAGTGATTACTTTTAATTCAATATTGGGATTTGGAGAAGGAAAGCGCGTGATATCAACAATCTTTCCATCATTGTATTGGCTCATCAGCAAAACTTCCCTTTTTTATAAAATTTATTCTCTCTAGGCATTCACACATTTTTCTCCTCTTCATACGATATCTTAGGCAATTAGCCCAGATTTTTTATGATAAATAAGGAGGCTCGCTTCATGAAAAAATCGTTAAAGTTCAGTTTCTCCTTTCTGCTCATCACTATACTTATGTTTTCACTTGTCGCTTGTAATAGCTCCACAAAAAATGAAACAAAGAAACTTGAGAAAGTTCGAATCGCTGAAGTTACCCGGTCCATTTTCTATGCCCCGCAGTATGTTGCCCTAGCCAAAGGATTTTTCAAAGCTGAAGGTTTAGACGTCACGCTAACAACAACACCCGGCGGCGACAAAACCATGACCACTCTGATTTCTGGGGGGGCCGACGTTGCCCTAGTTGGTTCAGAAACATCGATTTACGTTTATGCCCAAGGAGCAAACGACCCCGTCATCAATTTTGCACAATTAACCCAGACCGATGGTACTTTCCTCGTTGCTAGAGAAAAGATTGATAATTTTTCATGGGACCTCTTAAAAGGAAAAACCTTCTTAGGGCAACGTAAAGGCGGCATGCCACAGATGGTCGGTGAATTTGTTTTAAAAAAGCATGGAATTGATCCTCAAAAGGATTTGAACTTAATCCAGAACATTGATTTCGCTAATATTGCCAATGCCTTTGCTTCTGGAACGGGCGAATTTGTGCAATTATTTGAGCCAACGGCAAGTATTTTTGAAAAAGAAGGAAAAGGTCATATTGTTGCTTCCTTCGGTAAAGAGTCTGGCCACGTACCATATACTACGTTTATGTCCAAGGAAAGCTATATGAAAGAAAATAAGGGAACGATTGAAAAGTTCACTCGAGCAATTTACAAAGCTCAACAATGGGTAGCGTCGCACAATGCTGAGGAAATTTCAAAAGCGGTGGAACCGTTTTTTCCAGATACAGATTTAGAAATTATGACCACTGTTGTTGAGCGTTATAAAAATCAAGGATCTTTTGCAACAGATCCTATCCTTGACCAAGAGGAGTGGAACAATCTACAAAACATCATGAACGAAGCAGGAGTACTGCCAAAAGAAGTAGATCATCAAACACTTGTAAATACAGAGATCGCTGACAAGATAATAAAAGAATAAAGGAAAGGGAGGCCGTTCTTATGAGCTTTTTGACCGTTCAAAATATTCATCACACCTATTTTACTAAAGCCTCTGCCACCACGGCCCTCTCCGATATTTCATTAACAGTGGATGAGGGCGAGTTTGTCTCCCTCCTCGGCCCCAGCGGCTGTGGTAAGACGACTCTGCTTTCCATTATTTCTAGTTTGCTTAAACCAACGCAAGGTACTGTCTTGTTAGAAAAAAAGCCGGTAACTACCGCAAAAAACCAAATCGGTTATATGCTCCAACAAGATTATTTGTTCCCTTGGAAAACGATTGAAGAGAATATCCTGATCGGTTTGAAGTTATCAAAGCAGTTGAACCAAAAAACAAGATTGGCTGCCCTTGGCCTGTTAAGCCAAATCGGATTAACAGGGGTGGAAAAACAGCTTCCTAGGCAGTTATCAGGGGGTATGAGGCAGCGGGTGGCTCTCGTCCGGACGCTTGCCACAGAACCAAAACTGCTTATGCTTGATGAGCCTTTTTCCGCTCTCGATTATCAAACTAAGCTTAAATTGGAGGATTTAGTATCACAAACATTAGATAAATTTGGAAAAACAGCTATTCTCGTTACTCACGATATTGGTGAGGCTATTGCCATGAGCGATCGCGTTTTTCTGCTTTCACCAAGTCCCGGGAGAATCTATAAAACATTTACGATGCCGGAGGAACTAAGAAATATATCCCCATTTGAAGCAAGAAATCATCAGGCATATTCAAGTATCTTTCAAACCATATGGAGGGAGTTGGAGTCTCTTGAGCGAGAAAAAGAATAAGCTTGAACTCCTCCATAAAAACTATATTCAATCACTGCAGGTTGAAAAAAGATGGGTCGGATTTTATCAGGCGATCATTTTTATCGTCTTTTTCTCTAGTTGGGAATTGTTTAGTCAAAAACAGTGGATTGACCCGCTTCTTTTCAGTTCTCCCTCAAAGATATGGAATTTACTCCTGGAAAAAATTCATGATGGAACTTTAGTTAGCAATATTGGCGTAACCTTAACGGAAACCGTCCTAGGATTTATTCTAGGCACACTACTGGGTACGATATTAGCTGCTATCCTCTGGTGGTCACCGATGATTTCAAGGGTGCTTGATCCTTATCTTGTTATTTTAAATGCCATGCCGAAAGTCGCATTAGGGCCCATTTTGATTGTGGCGCTAGGTCCTGGGTATTCATCGATTATTGCCATGGGCGCGATTATCTCAATTATCATTACCACCATTGTGGTATATACCTCATTTAAAGCGGTGGATCCGAATTATCTTAAAGTACTCCAAACTTTCGGTGCAACTCGTTGGCAATGCTTCAAAGAAGCTATCCTCCCCGCGAGTTTTCCAACGATTATTTCTACTCTTAAGGTAAATGTCGGTCTGTCTTGGGTCGGTGTGATCGTAGGTGAATTCCTTGTATCCTCTAGAGGACTTGGATACATGATCATTTATGGCTTCCAAGTATTTAATTTTACACTTGTTTTCTTATCACTTTTGGTTATCGCGGTATTTGCTACCATTATGTACCAGCTTGTTGAATTATTAGAGAAAAAAATTATCAAGGAATAGCAGATTGTTATCCTATGCTCTCTGCTATTTTTTTTCGTTCTGTAACTTTCGAATGAGTTTAACACATTGCTCGACGACTTGATCTTTCATGATAAAGCTGTAATCATCCCCAAATCGCTGCTGCAATATATCACCTTTAACAACAACAGGACCATTGGTTTCGTGGTAACTAGTCGTTTCTTCAACCCTAGCGACCTTTCCCCAAAAGACAGCCTTCACATAAGACCTCATCGGGTCGGTAAATTTATACTCAGCAATAAATTTTAGCTCACCTAGGATTGCGCCTGTCTCCTCATAGGTTTCTCGTTGTGCTGCCTCTTCAAGAGTTTCCCCTGATTCCATTTTTCCACCGGGAAATTCAAGTCCTCTTTTTTTATGGTTCGTCAATAGCCACTCTTCCCCATACTGGCAAATGACTAACACATGCTTTGCTGCCTCTTCGAAAGCATTTGGTAAAAAAGACAATTCTACTGGATTCCCATTTTCATCTAAAAATCGCATCATCTAATTTCCGCCTCAACTATTTTATACTTAATTATAATAAAAAAAAGAAAAATCCTAAAGTTAGGATTTCAGATTGTAGACAAAAGGCATTCGAATGAGCCCATTCGGATGCCTTTTGAGCAAAATTTAGACCTATCCTTTGACTATTATTACGCCAATTCTGGACCTTTCCACGTCCAGCTGGCCATCTTTTTCAAGTTCATGGCAGCAAAAGTAAGCATCGCTTGCATGGACAATTTTTTTAAGCCTCTTAAGGTTGTCCAACGCATACC
>NZ_JAGGQR010000076.1:0-17059 GCF_018613205.1 Bacillus sp. ISL-46 | reverse complement strand
GCTTAAATCTGGTCGTCTCTGTTTTCCTACCTACCATGAAATTACCCTTACGGTTTTTTGTACAATAATGTGTAAAACCTAGGAAATAGATCGTTTCTAATTTCTTTCCTTTTTGTAGGGCATGTTTACTGGCAAACCGTCCAAACTCTACTAACCTAGTCTTATTAGGTTCAAGCTCTAATGAGAATTTCCTTAATCTTTTCACAAGGACTTTCCCAAACCTTATTGCATCTGAACGATATTGAAAGCACACTACAAAATCATCGATATATCTTATTAGATATGACTCTCCTTTGAGTCTTGGTTTTATTGCTTTCTCAAACCACAAATCCAATACATAGTGAAGATAAATGTTACTTAACAGTACACTAATTGAACCACCTTGCGGTGTTCCAGTTTCACTGACATAAATATCCTTACCTTCCATTACACCTGCTTTTAACCATCTTTTAATCAGACTAATAATTCTAGGATCACCAATCCTATGTTGCACGAATTTAATTATCCAATCATGGTCTAAGGTTCCAAAGTAGTTCTTCAGGTCGGCTTCCAGCACCCAGCTAACTTTCTTCCCTGAAATAATCTCATTAAGGGTAGCTAAGGCATTATGTGGTCCCCTATTTCGCCTACCACCGTATGAACAATTTAGAAAGTCTTGTTCATAAATTGATGAAAGTACCGTTGCTGTACTTCTTTGTAAAGCTCTATCTGCCACCGAAGGTACTCCGATCGGTCGTTTTTCGACTTTCCCAGGTTTAGGTATCCAGACCCTTCTTACTGCTGGAGGTTTATAGCTATGTCTGTGGATTGAATTCATCATATCTCCAACCCAATTTTCAAACTCAATTATAGCCATATCCCTTGAGGTACCATCAATGCCAGGTGAAGTGTTCTTTGGCATATGGTTTAAACTAGTCCAAATCAACTCTTTTGTAATGTGATGTGCTAATGATGTAAATTGTAGTTTTTCATCTTGTTGAGCTTTTACTGCTATTCTCTCTAATCCTGTTGTCATGATTGGTTTCTCCTTACTTTGAATTAAGGACCGAAATCTTCCATTGAATGAAGCTCATGTTTCCTTAGATTGATTCAATTTCCGCTAACCGCTTCCCCATGTAATAGGCTCTCCCTATCTCAGAGTACTATCAGTTAGTAAGACTTCCAATAAACCATAGAATTCTCCTTGCTTTGTGGGCTTGTTGAATTCTTATCTATATGTTATAGAAGTTTATTGGATCTCCCTTGTTCCCAAAGGAATCCATTGATGACATGCCGTAGGTACGAATCCCGGGAGTAACGATAATACCCTTGCCTTTAGCGGTTATTTCATTGTTGCCTTCCCCATTGAGAGAAAAGGTCGGCTACTCCACATCACGTTTAATTTCGGGACTAATTATCCTTTTCACTTTATTCCGGCCTGCCATCTTCCTGTCTACGCTTCGCAGTACACGTTACCGTGTACCACGCAAGACTCGGTACAAGACTGCTGGCTAAGCATTATCTAGACGACTATCTCAAATCGTATGTATTCCTTGAGCTTTCAAGGCGCAACTCTCACACCACCGTACATACGGTTCCGTATACGGCGGTTCAATTTATATTACAGTGTGTACTTTTAGATAATGCTCTAAAGCGGAGGGAAGTCCCCTCTGCTTTAGTCTTTTGTTTGAGATTGCTCTTTGGACAACTTTTGATAGTCCAATGAACCGGTAACCTCTTCGACAGAAGGTTAATCCTTTCGCTTCTTCCTCAGGAATCCCTAATTGAATAAGCGATTTTATTTGTTTCTTTGGTACCTTCCATTGCTTCCAGATGATGACTCTAATTCTGGAGCGAAGCTTCTTATCTATCTCACTCATTGCTTTTTTCATATTCGAGATTCTAAAGTAATTAACCCACCCAAGTATGACTTGTCTCAGTTTTAAAATTCGGAAGTCTAGCGGAACACTCCAGTTTCGCTTTGTTAATTTTCGAAGCTTCCTTTGAAACTTCTGTATTGACATGGGATGGGGTTTTACTTGATACCTCTTGTTTTTAGTATCGTAATAATACCCAAATCCTAAGAATTTTAAATCTTTTGGGCGAGAGATTTTGCTCTTCTCCACATTGACTATTAATCCTAGTTTTTCTTCTATAAATCTCACGATTGATTTCATCACTCTGTTTGCTGCTGTCTCACTCTTTACAAAGATGAGAGCGTCATCAGCGTATCTCACGAACCGTAGTCCTCTTTTCTCTAGTTCCTTATCGAGTTCATTTAACATAATATTACTCAATAATGGGCTGAGGTTTCCTCCTTGCGGAGTCCCGACTGGTGTTTCTTCATATTTCCCTTTCACCATGACTCCACTGACTAAGTATTTTCTGATTAACGAGATGACATCACCATCATCTATTGTGTTGGCAATAATTCGCATGAGTTTATCGTGATGGACTGTATCGAAGAATCTTTCGAGGTCAATGTCTACCACCCAATCGTGTCCATCATTCAGAAATTCCAAGCTTTTTATAATAGCCATCTCACAACTTCTTTTTGGTCTAAAGCCGTAACTGAATTCACTGAATTGCTTTTCAAATATCGGACTGAGAACTTGATGAATGGCTTGTTGAACTACTCTATCCACTACTGTTGGTATTCCCAACTTGCGCATCTTGCCATTTTCTTTTGGGATTTCCACTCTTAAGGCAGCTTGTGGTTGGTATTTTCTTGTTCTGATGCGCTGACGTAGCTCATCCTTGTTCTCTCTCAGATATTGCTTTAGTTCTTCGACTGTTACTCCATCGACCCCACTCGCACCTTTATTTTTATAGACACGCAGGTAGGCTTCGTTCATATTTTGATTACTTAGAATCTGTTCTTAAAGTTCCACACTCGTTTCTCCTTTCCTCTCACGTAGTAAGTGATAGCTCCATTTTGGTTAGCCTTTGAGATACGCTCATACTTTCACCATTAATACATTCGGAGTACGTCACTTACGCATTCGTGGTGTTGAAACACTATAAATTGTTCAGCCCTTCATGAACTAATTTCACTACTATGGCTTCTGCTGACTTCTTGCGGCTAACCTTTTTCGACTGTACTTCCGTACATCCGCAAGACCTCCCAGGGTAAGACAACTATCTTTCCTCTTTTACTCGCCTGATTTACTCTACAAAGTTACGCACATCTTTTGGACTTTGACTTGTATTTGAGTCTCATCCCTTTATAAAGCCTTAGTATCAGATTTCTGTTCGTCGAGCCAAGATTTTATTCCACGCTTCCTCCAGCCCTTACCTCACGGTAAGTACCTTGCGCTTCCTTAGTGGTTGGTCGATGTGTACCCCCACAGTGGACTTTCACCACCTAGATAGTTGCCATGCCTGGCACACAACAAAAAGCACCCATATCATGAGCGCTTCTTCCAAATCACAATGTTTTTCATCTTTCCTTAATAATTAAGGAGCAAATTTTGTAGTTTAATACAATTATCTGACAATTAGTCAGTAGCGCAAATTAGGTGGGTAGTTGTACATAAAAGAAAAGATAATTTCGTTTAAATGCAAATCTCCAACACACTGAAAATCCGGAAATTATAAGTTTTTTAAAATGCTGCTTGCATTGTTTTTATAACGTAGACCTGCCTGAACATATCGATCAACCATTTCCCTAGTTTTATGACCTGTTTGTTTCATAATAGCTATTTCTGTCATTCCCATCATTGCTACGCTTGTTGATAATCCACTTCTTAAACTATGTGCTGCAAAGTCGTTTGCATCCATCCCAAGTTCTCCGATATATTTCTTTATAATGAGCTACGGATTTATCACTTAACCTTTCCTTGATACTTCCATGCCGATCAATTGAACGAAACAACGCTCCAGTAGTGATTTTACTTATTTGTGCAGGAGTAAGTTCATTTATTCGAAATTAGATTACGCTCTTTTATGAGCTCTAAAATTTTGATTAACTACATTTTCACGAATCAAGAAACGTGATAAGCCAAAGGTTGTAACTAGAGCAAACATAACTCCTAAAGCTCCAAACCAAGTGATCGATGATACTGATAATTGCCCAACTACTAGCCCTCCTAGACCTGCCCCAACTGCGAATCCTAATTGCATCATTGACTGATTCAGACCTAGTAAGACATCAGAAGATTCTGGATGAATTGTTGCTAAATTATATTGTTGTGTAGCCCCTGAAGACCACCCTGCAAATGACCAAATGATAAGAATCATAAAAACTGCGATTAAAGAACTTGATGCGAATGAAAGCAAGATCATCGAAATGATATTAAGTACTAATCCTCTTTTTAAGGTAGTCACTATACCCCATCTATCTGCACTGAAGCCTCCGAATTTAGATCCAAATAAGCTAGCGATTCCAAGAGCAAGTAAAGCTATACTTAAAAGGTGATCACTCATTCCAACAGTATTGATAAGATAAGGAGATAAATAAGTAAATACAACTCCATAACCTGCCATTAAGAAGAACGTTATTGATAAACCTAGTGTAATCTTAGGTTTTTTCAACATTACAATTTGTTTAGTTAAAGGAATGGGTTCATCCCCCATTATTCGTGGGATTGAATGTAAAATGATAAATATTGCAATAAACACTAATAGAGCAACACCAAGAAAGACAAATTTCCACCCATAAGCAGATGTAATAAATCTACCAATAGGTACACCTATTATTAACGAAGTTGTAAATCCCATAACAACAGTTGCAATTGAACTCGCTTTTTTATCTGCAGGTGCAATTTTTGCTGCTAAACTTAAAACAGTAACAACTGCTACCCCTGTACTTAAAGCCATAATAATTCGAGCAATCATAAACAAGCCATAACCAGGCATGATTACTGAGAGTATATTCCCTAGTATAAAGAAACTCAAAGAATAAATAAGTAACCTACGTCTTTCCATTTTAGCCAATAATGCCATTAGAATAGGTGTACCTATGGCATAAGCTAGCGAATAAACGGTAATAAGCTGACCAGCAGCTTCAATAGAAATGCTTAAAGCATCTGCCATTTTATCTAAAATACCTGTAATGATATATTGGGATGTACCGACTAAAAAACTAATCATTGCTAAAATATAAATCTTCCCGTTATTTGACATGTATAATTTCCCTCTCCATTTTTTTACATTAATTTAATATTTCTATAAATACAGAAATACCAAATTGATAAAAAGAAGCTCAATCAAAAGCTTCCTTTATTTTTCCATTTTCATATGGATTCACTATTTATACTAAAATATTTAGATGTTTCTTTGCATCGTATTCTTCTAATTCTTCACCATTTTTCAAACGATGAAGAAAGTTCGGATTTGAAATTAATGGACGTCCAAATGCTGCAACGTCAATTGTCCCTTCTTCTAAAGCTTGTTCAGCCATTTCTGGATCTAGACTGCCAACCCCAACAATCACTCCATCCCAATATTTGCGTACTAATTGATGCATTGTTTTTCCATCAGCAAGTACTCTATTAAATTGCATGATTGATGGATGTAGTAAAGTAGCGCCAACTTCATTAAATGCTTCAACAAATGTACGAATGACCGTTTTTGGATCTTCCCACATATAGTTTGGAACATCAGCTTTATGAGCAGAAAATCGAATCATCGTTCTCTCAGTACCAATGGCATCTATAACTGCTCTTATTACTTCTTTCATGAATGTTAATCTTAGTGCTAGAATACCTCCATATTGATCAGTGCGATGATTCGTTATGTCTGAATTAAATTGATCGATTAAATATCCGTGTGCAGCATGAATTTCTACCCCATCAAATCCAGCTTCGATTGCATTTTTTGCCGCCTGCGCATATTGACTTACAACTTCCCTTATATCCGCAATTGTCATCTCTTCAGGGATATCATATGGCTTACGAAAACGAGATACTAATCCTTCAGCAGGAATGGCCGATGGGGCTTGCGGTGGCAAGTTTCCTGCAAGTTCATGATGTGATAAGCGTCCTACATGCCAAATTTGTGCAATTATCGTACCGCCTTCTTTATGCACAGCATCCGTTACTTTTTTCCACCCTTTAATTTGTTCCTCGGAATAAATTCCAGGAATTCCAGGATAGCCTTTTCCTCTAGGACTAATTACTGTTCCTTCTGAAATAATTAATCCGATTCCGTCAGCAGCACGTTTTCGATAATATTCCACCACATCATCTCCAACTACGCCAGTTTGATCATCAGCAAAACATCTTGTTAAAGGAGCCATCGCCGTACGAGAGCGTAAATTCCATGCTCCCATTTTTATAGGTTCAAAAAGTTTACTTTCTAAACCATTTTTCAGATTCCCATTATGATCTTTGCTTAGTTGACTCATATGATTTTCCCCCATTCAATTCTATTATTCTGTATTTCTATAAATACTGAAATAAAGATTAAAAATATTCCGCTTTCTGTTTAAAGTAAAGCGGGAGCGTATTGTCCAAGGACTTCTCGTTGTAAACTATAATATCGGAAGGTACCCTCTTTGCGAACGGAAAGCAATCCGCAATCGAGTAATGGTTTTAAATGATGTGTCAAAGTTGAATTGGCCGACACTTTTATTTGATTTTTCATTTCATGGCAAGCTAATTCCGGTTGTTTTGCTAAAACTTTAACAATTTGTAAACGTGTTGTTTCACCCAGTGCCTTATAGACTTTTACTGCAATATCATCATTCACCAAGGATGACCCCCTTCCAATAAATATAAATACTTATTTCAGTATTTATAGAAATATTGTATTTAAATAAAAATCCCATGTCAAGAAAAAGAATTTTTTTGGTTGACCACTTAAAATTCTTGAATTAGTGCCCCTTTGTTTTATGTATATATTTGAGTAAACATTTAATGAACCCCTCATCCAACCGGAAAGTTCCCTACAAAGGATACTTAACGAGTGAAGGTGTTGGTTACTTTTTTTCCTTGAAAGGTAGATTTATCATTTTAAAGACTTAGAATGAATTACATCTTTTTTTGAAATTAGGTTACATCAAACAAATTGATAATAATGCTAATGTTAATATTAAAATTAATTTATTAATTACTAAAAGGCCCCTCAGGAAATGAAGGGCTGTTAATTATTATTCTAGATTAGTTGACCTTCTTTTCACCATTCCGCTTTTTTCTAATTCCGTACCACCCTACACCGTTAACAACAAGAAGCCGAAAAATGCTTCTCTTCTTAATCAAAAACTAAAACCAAAATCAAATTGGGTATGGAGCATTGACAGTTTCGTTCATATCAGTACATTTCTTCACAAACTTGCTCATAATTATATGAAAGGATGAAGCCATTTTGACTTCATCCTCATTATAACTGTCAAACATTCAACATACCATCTTAAGGCTGAACATTTATCGTAATCGTCGGTATCGGGTTTTCAAAAGGTAGAGAAACGACTTTATCATCCGTAATCAACAAAAAGTGTACTTCTCCACCTTGATCAAACGTATAAGAGTTTCCTTTCCACAGACGGTCAGAATTCGATGTATTCAAGGGAGCACCATTATTCCATGCATCCGAATAAATGCCGATAATTCCCGTTCGAAGGCAGCTCTGTGCCCCTTTAGTGGTAGGATATAAATATTATTTGTATATTGTAAAAAAGAACAGCGAAAATCCGCTGTTCTACTTAAACAAATTAAATGCCATTTTTGTGTTGGATTCAAATAAATCCGTAAATCCTTTTTGTGCAGTTTTAAATTGATTTAAAGCCTCATCACGAATCTTTTTTTGCTGTTCGAAATGATTTTTATATGTTTGTTGGAACTGCTCTTGTGACTGATTTAATAAATTTAAACTTTCTTTGTATGGAGTAGAGGTTAACTGTTGAACACGGTTATTTATTTCATCTAGTTGAGCATTCCACTTTTCGAAAGTTTGGCTTGCTTGTTCACCGGAAACTGTTTCAACATTTTTATTTACATAATCGCGAACTTCTTCAATTAATTTTTTCTGTTGTTCCTGGATAAAGTCCATGCCGCCTGCAATTTTCTCCAATGATTCTTTTTGTGTTGTAAATGCTTGAAGCAAAAGATTTTCTATTTCTTCCTGAGAAGCGGTCACCTTGTCCAAACTGTTTGTCCAAATGTTTAATAGGGATTCACCAAAATTAGTAATGAACTCATTGTTTAATTCCATGATAAAAAACCTCCTAATTAATACATAACCATATATGTAAATTACACCTATATGATAAGCTTGTCAAATAAATATTATTTAAAGTATTTCTTTTTTATTCATTTTGGCAGACTAGATATCCTTGTTAATTATGCAGGGATTACAAGAGACAGGGCCAGTTCCCTACGGCTATTATAGTTTATGACCACAGTAGAAGAGATTACCACTGCTGCCAATAACAAAGAAGCGACAAAGATCACCGCGGCTGTCCCAACTATTCGATTGCCATTACGGTTTTAAAAAAAGGAATGATGGGTGCAATCATGAAAAATAATAAATACTCTTACCAAAAAAACAGCAGCCAACACTTTTGGAACTAATGCCAACCAATAAGAAACAGACAGGTTTATAAAGGCAATGTACCATAATGTAATAAAGGGCTTTTCGATTACGAAAGTGCATAATGCCAACAACTCAGTATGTTATTTTTTATAATGTAAAATAAAAGCCGATTTTTTTGGCATTTCAAATATAATGAACCATATTCAGATTTTGAATATGATATTTCTTTAAGAGAATCCTATGTATAGTCGGATAATATAAAAAAAGAGGTTAATCACATGAGTGAAAAAGGTTTTGAGAATTATAGTTTCAGCACGGAAATAAAAAGAGCACTTACTGGCAAAATACAAAACTCCCACAGATGTTCAGAACTAAGTTATACCACTATTTTAAGGCTAGTCTCTACCTTTAAAGAAAACAAAAATAAATTTAAGCATTTTCTCTAAAGGGATCAAATGGTTTTTTCTAGGTTCATTATATAGTTTACATTTCATTAAATAATAATTTAAAAACAATGAGGATATTGAAAATAAAAATAAGGATAATTAATACAATATCAAACATAACAAGAATATCATATACATATATGTTGATGAAATCATATTAAACAATGTTATTGTTGAAATAGCTTTACCAGATGGCATTCTGTGCCCACTATAATTTACAGCGCTTAAATATAGATGATTAATAATCTATTAGATTCTTTTATCCCAATGGATTAACCAGAACCATGCATCTAATTTGTTTTTTTCTAATCCACGTTTACATGAAAGTTAATTTTAACCAATAAATATAATTATAACTAAATCATTAAACATTAATCTTTTTATACCAAATCAGATTAAAGTATTAGTTACAAGACATTGTGATGGGAGCAATGAAGAAAAACCTCCATTTCTAGAGGTTTCTCATTCATTAAATATTATAAATAAAATCCTCAGGTATGACCCGTCTTAAGAAATGCTGCGTTCTTTCTTCTTTTGGTCTTGAGAAAATTTCCTTTGGAGAATTCTCTTCTACGATCACACCGCCATCCATAAAGATGACTCGGTTGGCTACATCCTTTGCAAAAGACATTTCATGCGTCACCACTAACATGGTTGTGCCTTCTTTTGCAATATTTTTCATGACGGTTAAGACTTCACCGACTAATTCTGGATCCAGTGCAGACGTTGGTTCATCAAATAAAATAATATCTGGATTTAACGCAATCGCTCTTGCAATGCCAACCCGCTGCTGCTGCCCGCCAGACAGTTCACTAGGGTAGGAATTCAATTTATCTGCCAATCCGACCTTCGCCAAGGCCCGTTGCCCCAGCTCATTGGCTTCTGCTTTCGTAACCTTTCTTCCAATGATAAGACCTTCTGTCACATTCTCTAATACTGTTTTATTCGTAAACAGATTATAATTCTGAAACACAAAAGCAATCTTTTGCCTGATTTGATGTATTTGTTTTTTGTTTGCTGATTTAAGGTTTACATGAATATCCCCAAAAATGGCTTGCCCCTGATCGGCTCGTTCAAGAAAGTTAATGCACCGAAGCAATGTGGTCTTACCAGAGCCACTCGGGCCAAGAATGACAACCACATCACCCCTATCAATCTGTAAATCTACTCCTTTTAAAATCTCATTCTTACCAAAGGACTTGTGGATATTTTTAATCTCTAACATGACTTTGCCTCCAATCATGATCTTAGGCAGCGGCTGCTTTATACTTTCTTAACCGTTTTTCATACAGCTTAAATAAGGTTTCCACTAAGCTGCATAAAATGAGATAGACAAGAAAGATATCGATGTACGCTTCAATAAAATTGTAGCCAACATTGGCTGCCACTTGAGCTTTTAACGTAATCTCTCTCAATGACAAAGCATAACCCAAAGAGGTAGCTTTAATGAGATTGACCGTTGCTGTACAAATATTGGGCAATGCCACCACTAATATTTGTGGAATGAGTATTCTTCTAAACGCTTGCACATTGTTCAACCCAACGGAATATGCTGCTTCCAGCTGCCCCTTACTGACCGTGCTAATAGCAGAACGAAATACTTCTATTAAAATAGCCGTTGTATTCAACGAGAAAACAATAAATGCGTACCAAATCGGATTGATATCGTAGATACTCGTTTTAACATGATACTTCTCGAATATGGGAGCCAATAGTAGAGGAACACTTGTAAAAATAATAAAAATTTGAACAATGACAGGAGTCCCTCTCACAAACGAAACATAGACTCGTGCCAACTGGCTTATCACTGGAATTCGATTAATCCGCGATAAGGCGAGCAAAAATCCTGAAGGCAGAGCAATGAGTAAGGAGACAATCGTAATGAGTAAGGCTATAGGCACTCCAGATAATGCAACAAAAAAGGTTTTTACTAAAAATGGAACATCCAATCCGACCGACATGCTGTCACCCCCTATGTTGTTTTTATAACCAGTTTACCTTTACTAAAAATCTCTTCTAACTTTGAAAAGAACTGTTCAATCAAAATGGATAAAACCCAGTATATAAGAGATAAGGCAAGATAAATTTCTAACGAATGAGAATTATAGTTATTTGAAATAATAAGGCTTGCTTTTCCCATAATATCAACCAAACCAATGGTATACGCTAATGATCCTTCTTTCATTAATTCAAGGAGGCTGTTGCCGAAATTGGGCAATGCGACAACAAATGCTTGCGGCAACACAATTCTCCGAAATGCCTGGGCAGGACTAAGCCCGACACTAACCGCTGCCTCATATTGCCCCCGGTCGATCGCTTCATAGGCCGTTCTCATCACCTCAGACATGATGGCCCCCAATTGTAGCGAAAAGGTAATCACAACATAAATCGAAGTGTGAAGATGATTCAGGTCTGTACCAAAGTTACTGGCTATTGCCGGAAGCCCGTAATACACTAAAAATAAAAGAACAATAGAGGGGGTACACCTTAAAATAGTGGTATACCCATTGGCGATTTTTCTGGCAGCCGTACTCGTTCCGAGTTTCATTACGGCTAAGATAAATCCTAAAATCGTACCGAACAAAACCGATAGACTTGCAACCATAAAGGTTACGTTTAAAAACGAAAGAAGTTGTGGCAATGCTCCCCAAATGTAGGTACTATCAAAATACGTTTGCATATTCCACCTCTTTTTAGATGTTTACCTTTTCACAGTATCCAATAGTTTAAATAAATCAGTATTATAGAACTTAACCATCAGTTTGTTTGTCTTCTTTTCCTCTTTTATTTTCTTGATGGCTTGATCATAGGCATCTGCAAATTCTTGTTCTTTTTTGTTGAATAATGGCCACGTTTTGACAACCGCAAACTCATTATAAACAAGGTCATTTGCTAAATTATGATAAGGACCATCCTTTGCAAGAACTTGCTTTTCATACGTTGCTCCCAAATAAATGCCTCCATCTACACGTCCTTCATTTACCCATTGAACGACATCCACCGAGAATGCATCTCCGGCTTCCAGTTTAACTTTATTGTCTGGATTGGCTTGGTTATATTCATCCACAATGGTATATTGAGCATTACTTGCCGCAATAGGTGCTAACGAAAGCTTAGCTTTAGCAAAGTCTGATAAGTCTTTTATATTTTCGTTTTTCTTTTTTAACAAAATGCCAACGCCGCTGAGTCCGAGGAATTCTTTCGGAAAAATATAACTCTTCGTTCTTTCCTCTGTGAACCAGGCATTTTTTACCCCTACTTGATATTTGCCTTGTTGCACCCCTACCAATAAGTCTTCACTGGATGTTGGCACATATTCGAATTCATATTCTGGCAATGCCTTATCCACTAATTTCATGACTTCAATTTCATATCCGGTTGGTTTGCCCTTTTCATCTAGGTATCCGATTGGTTTACCGCCTTGATCAAACGCTACTTTTACTTTTCTGACTTCTTTCTTAGCAGCTCCCGCATCCGATTTTGCCCCAGTTGTTACCGTTGAGCCGCAGCCTGCGATGAAGGTTACTAAAGCGATTCCTGTAGCGGCGATTTTAAAAAACTTATTCATTTTCATTGTCTTTTCCTCCCTTAGATTCATATTGTTGAATAGCTGTTTGAGCTAATTTTAAAATAGTTAGATCATCCATTGGCGGATTATGCAGGCCTGCCCGGACATCTCGGTAATAACGCTGCAGTGGATTGGTCAGCTGTAAGCTTTTTGCTCCTACTAATCGCATAGCTTTGTCGACCACGGTAATTGCGGAGTTGGTCACAATATGTTTGGCTACAAATGCTTCATTTGTGATATCCCGTTGACGATCCTCATCAATGTAAGCCTCTGCCGTACCATATAGGGCAAATCTTGCTTTGCATAATTCCAAGTCCATCTCGCCTAATAACGCCTGCACGTTCGGCAGCTGACCGATTGGACCCTTAATACTATTGGGCGAATGGGTATTGGCAAATTCGAGTGCATAGTCCCTGGCCGCCTGCGCGATCCCTAAATAGGTGGCAGGAATCAGCAGACCCCAGCCATTCAGTTTAAACCCCGTATGATAACTGGGAATTTCGACTAAGTCCGACTCATCCACTACCACGTTTTCTAATACTAGATCATGGCTGCCGGTACCACGCATCGCGATCACATTCCAATTTTCCTCGATGGTTAGTCCTTCCGCTTCTTTTGGAATCAGCAAAAAGCCTACCGTTCCTTTTTCTTCGATCCAAGCAGAAGTTAAAAAATAATCCAGTTCCGGTGAGCAGGTTGTATAGCTCTTCCGCCCATTAATCACCCATTTGCCAGCTACCCGCTTAGCACTTGTTCCAGGCCGGCCCCCGCGAATGGGACTGCCTGTAGCCATTAAGCTTACTGCTCGGTTAATGATGGCCCCATTGTTCACTTCTTCAGCAAAAAAGGCTAACTTTTCTGGATCCCAATACCGATTTTCAAATAATTCTCCAACGGTCATTAATGTCCATCCAATCGATAACGCGGTGCTGCCAACATAGCTTCCCAGTTTTTCTTGTAAGAGAATGGTATCATATAGAGAAAATCCTCCCCCGCCAAATTCCTCTGGTAAGGTCAATTTTGGTATAACCGATTTTTCTTAACGCCTGGATATTCTCTCTAGGGAAGCTGCCCTCCTTGTCGATTTGCGAGGCTTGTGCTTTAAAGTCCGCTTCTAATGGGTACAGCCGTTCAAGCCACTTACGCTGCTTGCTATTTTTTACAAATAAGTCCTGCATGCTCTTTGCTCCCTCCTAACACTTAATAAAAAAGACTGCTCCCATTTAGAATGGAAGCAGCCTTCAGTTGACTGATAAGCTAAGCTCATAAGTTTATATACATTTTTGGAATATTATGTATCTATTACATTATAATAAGTACATTAATCCAATGTGTCAACTAGGAATTTAAATTTGAATTTGTATTTCCATTAACTAATATACATACTCCAGATTCATATGAATCATCAAGAAGATCTGCACCGTAAAGAGATTTTAAAAATTGTTTTCTATTGGTTGCTGGTATTTGTTTTAAGGAAAATTCACCAAATGAGCCTAAATGACTTGGCAATTAAATTTGATGTTGATAGAAAAACTATTTCTAGAGAAAAAAGTAGACTTAAGGGGTAACGCCCTAAATAGACGAGAATTACGCTTGGGTAAGCAACAAACATAGTAATAATATTACTTATCGTGTGGTTTGGTAAATATTTGTTGGTTCATACTCCCATAAAGGAGGACACCGAATGTTAGAGCTAATCCCATGGATTTAATAATTGGTTCTGACCCAAGCATAAATCCTGAGAATACCGCAATCATAATCAAGCCTGCTGCTGTTACCACGCCACCGCTATCCTTCATCCCAGACAAATTGGCTTTTCTACTATCACCTATATGAGAAAATTCTCGCGCATACGACTGACAAGGAAAACCTCATAATCCATTGCTAATCCTAATAATATTCCGACCACAATGATTGGCAAAAAGTTTAATATAGGCCCTTCGGCAGGAAAACCAAATAAATGGATTAAGTGGCCATCCTGGATCACAAACTCCACAAATCCAAGTGTGGCAGCTAATGAAATGAGAAATCCAAGAACTGCTTTTAATGGAATAAGAATAGACCTAAATACAAGCATTAGTGGAATAAAAGCAAACCCAACAATAAGTGAACAAAACAAAGGTAAAGCATTGCTCAATTTCTGCAAAATGTCTATGTTAACTGCAGTGGAACCAGTTACGTACAACTTGATATTATTTTCTTTCTGAACATTTTTCGTATTTTCTCTAATAGCATTCACGAGTTCCTTCGTTTTTAAATCATTAAGTCCTGTTTTAGGATTAAGTGATATCATATAAACTTTGCCAGAAGGACTTGGGAAGGCTGGATTTACACTTTTAACATTGGCTAAATGGCTTAACTTTGCTCTGATATCCTCTATCGCTTTATTAATTTGTTGATCGTAAATTATTTGAAAATTCAATTAATTGTTTGTATATTAATATTTATATAATTATTTAAAACGTTCAAATACTTACTATAGATGTACTTCTCTTGCTTTTTAACTCTTTAATGGGGAACTAAAATATAAAACAAATATATATTTAATAACAATTTATTTATGGTTAATATTTTCGTAGATAACCTATAATATAAAGTATTAAAATTATTATATGTCATCATATATGTTTAAATATATTTAAATATTATTATTGACATATAATGATAAATGGCAAAAACCTTAACCCTAGACTCTATTCATTTTGAGTAAAACCAGTGATCATCAAGAGTTCTTACAAATATAAACTCTCTCGAATATTCCTTTCCGAGACTTTCAGTTTCTGCAGATCCCTTTTAAAGAGTTTGAGCTTTATTATTTATACAAAAAGTTGTAGACTTACCTATTTACATTATCTTTCTAAAACCTACCTTTTATTGCCTAGAGTTCTAAACTCTTACGCGTTAGTGGAATAAGCAAAAACCCAACAATTCTGTGACACAGGTCTCAAGCAGTTTTGAAGTTTGCTGGCATCTGTTCTTTTAAGTTCCTTGATGTACCCTCAAGTATTGATAAATTGCTTTCTAGTGTTTTTCAATTGGGAGACAATTCCTGTTATAAAAATTAACCAGCTTTCAAAAATTACTGCTCCACAGCAGCCCTATGTATTTGATGCTGGCATTAAAATTGAATAGCCCTTTATTTATTAATGAAAAAAATGATTACTCCATCAAATTAAAAACAAGATTAAAGGCATTTATTTTTATCTACTCATAAAATATTCACATTTATGTAGTAGAATCATTTTTGGGTAAACGAACCAGTACCTAATACAGAGAAATCCAGCCGTAATTGTGCTGGATTTTCTATTTATAATTGGGGTTTTGCCTTAGACCCCTTGCACAACAACAGTTTTGATTTTATTTCAATAACTATTTTCCAAAATAATTGATTTATATAGTCTGAACATTATATGTTGTTTACTATTCCTTAAAAGTTGAGTAAGCTACTTGGTTGAAGTGGGACATCCATCTATCAAAAATCTTTTTTATTGAAAATTCTTTTGAACTGTTAACATTTTCGTCACAAAGATTGTTTAATATATTTTAATGGGAAACATATCTACCCCATATGGAAAATCAAAACATATCAAATTAGTGATAACTGAGGGAGTGGAACAAGAAACAAGGGCTGCAGCAGCAACCCTTGTTCTAATCAAGCATCCGTTAGTTCTACGAAAAATAAATCCATAAAGCGAATGCACCGATTCATACTGGAATAAGTGATAATAAAAGAAGAATTATTTTAGCTAAGATGTAAGATTTACTTGCTATTTGCCAAGCATTAGGAACATTATCGAGCAAGTTGGGGAGGAAGTAATTGTTGTAGATACTTCAAATTATTATCCTTTTAGAGATGATAAAATTGAAGAAATTGATAACGGGATGGTTGAAAGTGTTTGGGTTTCAAATCAATTAGGTAGACCTGTCATCAAAGCCTTCAACAACTTAACAGCCTATACTTTAGAAAATGAAGGAACCCCCGAAGGTACTAGTGAACGCATTGCCATAGCGATTGCTGGTAATGACGTATCACAAAAACAAATAATTATGGATGTAGTAAACCAGCTAGGCTTTGACACAGTAGATGGTGGTTCTTTAAGTGATTCGTGGAGACAACAGCCAGGAACTCCTGCATACTGCACAGAACTAACAAAAGAAGAACTAACAAAAGCATTGAAAAAAGCAAATAAAGAAAAAGCCCCATTCCTACGAGATAAGGTAATAGAGAAGTTTTTAGCTTCTAACCTCAAACCCCTCTCAAATAAAGATATTGTGAATATGAACAGAGAAATATATAATTCATAATACAAAAAGGTGCACTCATTAGAGTGCACCTTTCAGATTGTAGACAAAAGGCATTCGAATGGAGCCCATTCGATGCCTTTTTATTGGATTTTTGCTCGTAAGAGCAAAATTTAGACCTATCCTTTGACTATTATTACGCCAATTCTGGACCTTTCCACGTCCAGTTGGCCATCTTTTTCAAGTTCATGGCAGCAAAAGTAAGCATCGCTTGCATGGACAATTTTTTTAAGCCTCTTAAGGTTGTCCAACGCATACCATGCTTTTCCTTAGCATCCGCAAAGACCCGTTC
>NZ_JAGGQR010000075.1:0-29256 GCF_018613205.1 Bacillus sp. ISL-46 | reverse complement strand
CAAATTTCTCTGATACTTTTACCCATTTCTCAATTGTTGTTCTACTTTGTATACCATGCTTCCTAGCCAACAAGACATATCCCAATTTTCCCTCTTGATACTCTCTTACTATCATTAATTTAAATTGTTCGCTGTATTTAGCCATAAAAATACACCCCAAAAGTTAGATTTTACTCTAACTTTTGGGGTGCAGTACATGACCGGTGACCCTCCTTTTTCATGTGGACGGGCTTTATAAACCTCTCTTATCGACCGGCGACCCTTTATTTTCCGGTGAACAGGCTTTATGAACCTCTCTTATCGACCGGTGACCATCCATTTTTCGGTGGACGGGCTTTATGAACTAAAGCTTACCCTAAGAGGAACATCCGCTACCACAACTAGAACAACGTGAGCAACTTGAACCTCCATCTTGACCGCCTCCGTGACCTCCATCCCCATGACCAGAACCATCCGAAGCAGTCCCGCAAAAGATGGCAGTTGAGCAGCCGCTAGTGTAATTGGCCGCGTTGGCATACGTATACGCACTCGCATACTTCCAATAATCATCAAAATAAAAGTAAGAGAAAAACACCATTACAAGAGACAGATTGGTCATTTCACCGTACCTTCTCTGTTTAGCAAACTGACCTTTTTCGTCCACTTGATACATAACTTCCGCATCACTTACCTGCTGCTTCATTTTTCTGACGAGATACTCAACTGTATTCCTATTATCTTCATTAACTTTAAAATATCTATTAATCAGCCATTCATTACTTTCTTCCTTGAATTCTTGTAAGACCCTTTTATCAATTGGATATTTAAAAAAACTTCCCCAAGATTTCCAACTAAATTCAGTGATCGTAAACAACTGTGAAAACACCCAATCAAAAAAAGCTCGTTCCTGTGGTGCAGGAGTTGGACTAGTATTAGGCGTATGATGCAGCATTTTCCCAACAAATCGCTCCGAAAAAGTTTGATATTTTTGCGTAAAAAGCAGCATCGTATGCCAAACATCATCCACTTCTTCACTGAACATAGGCGTTTCCTTTAACATAGCTGCAAGCAATAAATAACGCTTTAATTCAAAAAGTCGCCATTCAAATTCATCTTCCGTCCGTTTCGGATTATCTTGAAGAAAACGCTGCTTCACTTGTTCAACATAGTCTGAATTCAAGGCGGAATCTAATTTTTCAAGCAATGGTGTCACAGGAACAGGGGTAAGCACTCCCAAATGCTCAGGTATATTTTCTTTCGCTAATTTAGGTCGGTTCCTTGCCGCTAGTACCACTACTCCTGTAACCACTCCTGCTAGCAATAAAGCGGCAGTTACAATTCCTGCAACCAAATGAATCACCGTCCTTACTTTATAATAGTTTAATACGTGTTAAAATTTGCGAACAGTGACTGTCACTGTTCGCCTATGTGGAGTCCTAAAAATAACCCAAAATTAAACCTATTGAGGCTTAATTTTGGGTTTTGATTTTATTCGGCCCATACGTACCAAGGATTCCAGCGATTCAATCAAACGTTTGATTAGTTTTTTTAGACCTTATGTACCAATGACAAGCAGTGCAGTCACTATTTTCCAACCAAAATCTACCACTTAACCTTACAGTCCCTCCAAATGAGCGACTTAACCTAGAGGATCTTCTCCAAATCGTTCCCAAAGGTTTGGAAACATCTCTTCTAGATCATCTTCGTCTTCCCAATCAAATTCAATTTCTGTATTATCTACCAATCCCTTTTGAGACAGCAACTCTAGCATCTCGTCATACAAATCTTCATCCCAATCTTCTGGGTCACCATCCTTTTTCAGTGTATAGGCATCAAAACCTACATTTAGAAAATCCTCGTATTCCGGAACACCTTCATCTCCCAAATTTTCATCAGTTATATAATTTGCCAAAAAATCGGGTTCCTTCAGTGTTTTCTCATATACCTCTTGTCCTTGTGAAATGAGCCATCCTCTAAAATAATCAAAAGAATCATCAGAGCATCCTCCCATTATCAGATAGGCTGCACCCCATAGATGAGATTGATAGCTTTCCTTCATGTAACCTTCGAAAATAAACTCAAAATCCACGATCTCATCTATCGACTTCTTACTAAGTTCTTCTGTTAACCATTCAACCTGGTCTTCTTTGTAACACTTGGACTGCTCTATTAAATTCCAGTATTCCGTTTTATTCACTCTATGACCCCTCCAGTATATGCAGATATTACCGTTTTTCCTTTTACCAAAAATATTTATTAATTCCTATTTTATCAAGTATCATAATTTATTTACAATCAAAAAAACTGCGATACCGTTAAGGAATATCGCCATTCTAAGGGTTCTACTTCTTTTTAATAATTCGCTATTATACTAGGTATGCCCCTAAGGCCACCATCGCTTTCTTTAATGCTTGTTCATAGGCCTTATCCTTACCAACTACAGTACGAAAATCTGCAACGTCTCGAACTGTCGAACGTCCTTCAATTTCATACCCATTATTAAAATAAGAAGACATATCGTTGATTTATCACTCATACGATGGAATTTTTTCTCTACGAGCATTCTTCTAATTTAATCCGTTTTTCATCCTTAATCGGATGGGTTCGAGAATACGGGATGACGATATGGTCATACATATGGTGATTCTTACAAGTTACGATAAGAATTTTTTCCCCTTTATGTTCCACTTGATTGATCTCTCCGCATATTGGACAAATACTATCTATGAACATACTTACCATTTACCGCACTCCCTTTAAATTATTTGGTTAATAGGATGAAAACATCTTAGAACAAAGGTTGTGTTACTTTATATATTTCATTTCCGAAAAAAAATACCTTCTAATATTGAAGGTACTTAATTTTTCTTACATTGGATTTACGCCTTACAAAAGCAGAACTACTTTCCAATATTGGTTTAAAAACCACATCTAACTAAATACAACAAAACACTCCAATTAAGGTTTAACGGAAGGTTATTTGCATAAACATTTTAGTATATCAGGAGGTTATTAATCTTATTATTGAAAAATGTTGACAAACTATTAGCTGGTTTAGTTGAAGAAGGGGTCCTGATGGCAAAACGCGAATTTCGTATGAAATCCGCGTTTGTTGGTGAGGATAGCTAACTATATGTCAAGGTTGACCTTTGTTGATCTAGTCATTCTGCTTGCCGTGATCTCTCTGAGCTCCCCTATAGCTTCCAATTAAATTTTGATAACCAGGAAGTTGACTAGAGAGTAAAGCGCCAAAACCTTCAACGTCGTTGCGCCAATCGCGTTGTAATTCGCACGCTACGCTAAACCAGTTCATAAGCTGTACTCCACCATGGGCCATACGCATTAATGACGCGTTCGCTACTTGTTTGCTAAACGTTCCGGAAGCATCAGTGACAACAAATACTTCGTAACCAGCATTTACAGCAGATAGTGCCGGGAACGCAACACAAACATCAGTAACAACTCCTGCTATAATTAGTTGTTTTTTACCTGTTTCTTCAATGGCTTTAACAAATTCTTCATTGTCCCAAGCGTTAATTTGTCCAGGCCGAGCTATTTTTGGCGCATCAGGAAAGATCTCAACCAATTCTTGCATTAGTGGGCCGTTAGGTCCGTTTTCAAAGCTTGTTGTTAAAATAACTGGTAAATCAAAAAACTTAGCGGTGTTAGCAAGAGCCAAAACATTGTTCTTGAATTCATCAACACCATAGTCACGCACTAGGCCGGAAATAAGGCCAGTTTGATGATCCACTAGAAGAACGGCAGCATCATCTTTGGAAAGACGAGAATAGAGATCAGACATTTTATAATCCTCCTTTAAATACCGAATCGAAGAAAGTTCATATATCGGCAAATTTACCTTAAACTCCTTCGTTTGTTACAATCAGTTTATGAACTTTATAGGTTTATAGATAAACCAATGACAACAAACTATTTACTGTCAACAATATTTATATATATAAAAAATCATCACAAAAAATTACTTGATGATGTTCTGTATTCTTTGGTTAATTTAAAAAGGAGTGTGATCGATCCAATGAATAAATTGTTGTAAATAACGCTCAAGATATCGTTTTGTTTTTTCGTCAGTAAGCACTTTCTGATCGGAGTCAATCTTTTCATGTACTTGCGAAATCAGCACTTTTTGAAATGGAAGAACCTGAGCTTGCATTGCTTCTAATATTTGTCTGATTTGCATTTGAGCAAAGGCAGTCCCTAATCCCCCAGGTGTTGCTCCGATTAAGCCAACCGGTTTTCTTCTAAGAACGGAGGACTTCGGAGTTCTTGACGCCCAGTCTAATGCATTTTTTAGCACGCCCGGAATTCCAGAATTGTACTCTGGACTAACGATAATAATACCGTCAACGTCCTGAATAGCGGACTTAAATGATGTTACTGTTTCTGGATCACCGCCAATTTCTAAATCTTCGTTAAACAAAGGAAGATCGTTGATTTCGATCCAGCGAAATTGAGCGGCATCACTCATATCTGTCAATGATTGAGCAACGATTCGGTTATAAGAATTTTTTCGTAAACTTCCACAAATAAGGCCGATGGTTTTGGGCATAGAGATTCCCTCCTTGTTTGAAATCAACTTTAATAATACCATATTTTATAATTTATAGGAGGTATTTCCAGTGATGGTAGAAAAAAAGGTGACTTGGTTAGAACTTTTTTATGACTTGCTATTTGTGGCAGCAGTTGCAACTACTACTCATGTTTTACTTCATGTTGAAAAAGGTTATATTTATCCAGAATATCTATTAAAGTTTGCTCTAATGTTTATCCCGATATGGTGGTCTTGGACTGGACAAACAATGTTTATTAATCGGTTTGGACAAGATTTTTTGCATCAACGTATCTTTATAATTCTTCAAATGTTATTTGTCCTTGTTATGACATCCAGCTTATCGGAAGATTTTGATCAATACTATCTCCCTTTTCTTATTGGCTATATTGGAGTAAGGGCACTAACGGCAATTCAATATCTTGTTGTTCAGAATCTAGAAGAAGGGGATAGAAAAACGGCTGCTCGGTTTTTAGGAACATGTTTTGGGATTGGAGTCCTCATCTCATTTCTCTCTATCTTTTTTGATTCATGGATTCGATACGCCGTGTTATATGCAGGAATTTTTATAGATGTTATTGTGCCTGTTTTCGGACGCAGGTATTTGGTAAAAGCCCTGACCAATACGGCTCATTTATTAGAACGATTTGCTTTATTGACATTAATCCTTTTTGGAGAATCGGTCGTCAGCACCCTATTTGTACTACAGCCCCAAAAAGGTGATTGGAATTCGATCTCATTTTCGATTATTTCATTTATACTTATCATTTCGATGTGGTGGCAATATTTTGATAATGTAGAAAAGAAGGTAGATAAGTCGATTCATGGGGCAGGACAAACTATTATTTACGGACATCTGTTTATTCTAATGTCTTTGAGCATGATTGCAGCATCTATCAAACTGATGTTTTTATATGAGGTCCATTATTCATTTATCGTATATTTTGTATTTAGTTCTGTATTGCTCTATTTCATTTCAACTACCATTGTTTTTCATCAATACAGGTATGAACAACACCGTCTGAAAATTTATCATTTAGGGCTGTTTTTAGGGATTTTAGCAGCCTTTTTTATTATTAATTTAATCATGGTAGTTCCAAACATTGTCATAATGGGAGAATTAACTCTATTTTTTATCATCTATGCTAAATTTACAACCACTTAATAAAATACGGAAAATTTAATAATGGGGGTCCTGAAGCATGCCTATCAAGCTAATTCGAATACATGTCCCCCATGTAAGGAAAATACGCAATCCTTTTAGTTCCTATTTAAAACATGGAAGTTCCTCTCCCGTATTTTATTCCTCCATAAATTCCTTTTCAAATATCCAAATAATTTTCATGGTAATATTCTGCCCATTTTTTACCCCCTACTAACCTAATTTCTTTTTAAATGGGCATAATCTAAATACCATATGTACGCTGATTTTAAGGAGGAACATAATGATACCAAAGCTAACGATATATTTTCCTTGGATATTTACAGTAATACTCCTAATTTCAGCTTTGATATTTGCTATTTGGAAAAACCTAAAGATATATTATCCTACAATCATTTTTGCTATTAGTGTAGACTTCTTTATCTCTATAATTACTTATGAACACTCTTTATGGTATTTCCATAAAGCTTTTTTAGTTCCAAATCATACCTTAGCTGATTTTTCTATAGCTTTTACAAACTTACCCCTAATCATATTAGTTTATCTCACACGGTATCCATACAAAGCACAATTTTTTAACCAACTAGTTTATATTTCCTTTTGGGCAATTTTATTTACGTTCATTGAGACGATATTTTTATTTTTAAAACTCTTGTCTTATCACAATGGATGGAATTTTTGGTGGTCATTGGTTGTTTGGTTTTTTATTTTCATTGGTATTATACTTCATAATAAAAAACCATTATTTGCATGGATACTCTGTATTTCGTGCACGATGTTCCTAATTTTTTATTTTCAAATACCAGTTTTAAAGATGAAATAATTATTAAAGATGAGGATTTCCGTTAGTTGAAAAAGCCTATATTAATGATTTTGGCATAATCATTCTATTAACGTGCTAAAAAGCAGTGTGATTTTGTACTGCACCCCAAAAGTTAGAGTGAAATCTGACTTTGGGGTGTTTTTTTATGACTAAATATAGTGAACAATTTAAGTTAATGTTAGTCAAAGAGTATCAAGAAGGGAAATTGAGTTTAATGGGAATTTACCTAGTGTCATTCGTAAAGACGCATGATTACTTGGAATTTTTTCTATAGCAGTTTTTTCTTAGAAATTAAATATCCAAAACCAATAACAAAAACTGTAATAGCCGTAGGAACCAATAAATGTAGACCGTGAGTGAGAATAGGTTCAAATTTTGGTTCTCCGACGATCATTTCACCTGCAGTCCAAGATAAGATTCCCGCACCTGCATAAGAGATAATAGGGTAATTTTCCATTGCTTTTAATATTAACTGGCTCCCAAAAACAACGATAGGAATACTAATAATAACTCCAATGATAATACCGACAAAATTTCCTTCAGCAGCACCAGCAATAGCTAGTACATTATCAAGCGACATTACGGCATCAGCAATCATGATTGTTTTCACAGCGGAAAATAAGCTTGAACCTCCTTCTCTAAGATTTTCTTCATCATCGCCAATTAGTAGTTTAATGGCAATATACACTAGAAGAAGCCCACCTATAAAAGTTACAAAAGGTACGTCTAGTAGGTAGATAATTGCTACTGCAAATATTAAACGTAAAATAATGGCTCCAAATGTTCCCCAAAAGATCGCTTTCTTTTGTTGTTTCTTTGGAACATTACGTGATGCCATTGCGATAACGACTGCGTTATCTCCACTTAAGACAATATTGATTAAAATTATTTTCAAGAGTACCGCAAATGACAAACCAAAAATCTCCAAAATATTCACCTCTAGAAAAAGTTAACTTTGTCATTATATTAATTTGATGTAAAAAAAAGACCTTTTCTTATACGTATAAATGGATGAAAGACATGGCATTGCGACGGAAGCGTTGAAGTTTGTAAGGGTCGAAAAACTTTTGATGACGGATGTTTTCATTCTAAAATTAGGGTGTGATTCGTAGATTCAGTGCCTGTCACGCCTCGAAAAAAAAGCATTCAACTGGGCACTGTAACACCATTAGAGTGACCGTTCGATGAATCAAGACTCTCACTCGGGCACTGTAACACCGTTAGAGCGACCGTTCGATGAAAAAAAGCTCTCACTCGGGCACTGTAACACCGTTAGAGTGACCGTTCGATGAAAAAAAGCTCTTACTCGGGCACTGTAACACCGTTAGAGCGACCGTTCGAATGAAAAAAAGCTCTCACTCGGGCACTGTAACACTGGAGGCTGAATCAGTGGTGTGCCTAAATGGGGCATAACTCTTTTTTGGCAGGTTTCTCATTCTGATAATCGATTGCTACCTCATTCCAAACGGCAAATTTAAAACTAGTCGGGCTGCTATCCCTTTCGGAAAAGATCGTATATAAAGGGAAGAACATTTGGCTGTCAATTTTGTCGATAGCCCTTAAAATTGAAAACGTTTTAATTAGTTGGGGAAAATTCTAGTTATGGAAAGATCGATAATAATATCTTGATTTTTCATAAAATTAAAAATAGTATATAACTACATCGTAGATTATTCTCTAATCAAGTTTTATTAAAACAAAACCTAAAAAAGTGAGAGGATGGTTTGTATGTTAAAGGTAAAAAAGGATTTTACTTTTGTTTTATGCATTATACCTAAGATTCTCCAGGTATTTTTAAATATTTCTCTCATTTTTTTAGCAATTATTCTATCGATTTTACTAGTTAAGGAATTAATCATTTTCAGTCATATTTTGATAGAAAGTGGCAGCGACGACTATAAACTTTTTTTGGACAATATACTCATCTTCTTTTTATATTTTGAGTTTATTACGATGATTGTTAAATACTTTAAAGAAGAATACCATTTCCCTATTAGATATTTTATATATATAGGCATCACCGCAATGGTAAGAATAATTATCGTTGACCACGAGCAGCCTGTAAATACAATGCTTTATTCACTGGTCATCTTAATCCTGATTATTGGGTATTTTATTATTAATCTAACTCCTCGTGAAAGACCTGATAGTAAATGGTTCTTTAAAAAAAATAATGTTTGAAGCCTCTACAGGGACGGATCTCATGGTTTTTAATGCGTTAGTGCTGACCATAGGAACCGTCCCCATGGCCCATTCCAGCTATTCTCATCACTCTTCACCTGCCGTAAGGTCAAGTACAAATCCACTCGGAATAGCTCTTCCGGTAGGAAACGATTCGGCTGATGGCCTATGCTTGGGTACGGATTTTTGGTTCTCGTGATAGGAATCAATTTCTTTTACGGTTAGTAATGAGTCATTTTTCCAGTTTTTCAGAATCCCAACCACATAGCTCAGCCTTCGCTTGTTATTGGCACACGCAATATTCATCGCTTTTAAAATCACATCTTTCGGCTGTAAAAAGCTAGAATCATCTAACCAAGTTAATATCATGATTCTTTACTGTAGAATCATATGCCTCCATTGTGTTCTCTTACAGCCATGACACTCTTATTAATTTCGTCCCTTCCGCTATGTCTTTCAAGATGAGGAAATCCTACATTACGATTGGCTGAACCCTGACTGGACCACGGTGACGGTTCTTGTGGTTGGCACTAACCTCATTATAAAACCATAAGAACCGACCCTCTGGATTCAGTAATTTTTTGATGGAAAGCGTATAGTGACGGTAGTTCCTTCACCTTTAGTACTTTGGAAGTCAATGGTTCCTTTATATTTTGCAGCAATATTATAGCAAACCATCATACCTAATCCGGTCCCTTTAATTTTTAAAGAATAAAAAGGAGTACCAAGGGACTTAATTTCCGCTTCTGACATCCCCTGTCCATAATCAACTACCTTAATCTCGACGAAATCTTTTTCCCTACTAGCTGATACAATAACAGAATCACCAATTTTCGAGGCCTCAATGGCATTTTTTATAATATTTATTAATAATTGTTTAAACTCTATGTTGTTAGCAGCGATATAGCAATCTTCCACCCTAATTAATTCAATCTTATTATCATGTAAAAGCCCATACGAATGAAGTAGATCGGTTACATTCTGAAGAACAACCTTTAAATTGACTGTTTCTACTTCTGTTTCCTTATTTGGCTTCGCTATAGATAAAAATTGAGTAATTACCTGTTCAGCAATATTTAGTTCATCAATCATCAATGTAAAATTTCCTTTTATATCATCACTAAATCCAGCGTCTTTTTGGTATAACTGTAAAAAACCTTTCACAACGGTCAAAGGATTTCTAATTTCATGTGCAACAGCAGCTGCTAGTTGTCCAGTTGTCTTCAAACGCTCTGAATGCTGAATTTGTTCATAATATAATTGCTGTTTCTTAATTCTTCCTTGCGTTAAATAAAAAATAAAATAGATAATCACTTGACTCCCGATAAAGTTGATAACATTTCCTATTAAATCCTGCTTGATATAGGGATATCCTTGATCAATAAGCATAATATAACTAAATGTAAAAATGATGGACACACTGTTTAATAGTAAAGAAAAATAAAAGAGCTTTGAATCAAAAAACAGAATCGCGATGGCTGGAATAAAACATAGAAAAATAAAGGTGGACCAAGTATCTGGATATAAAAAGAACAGCGCATAAAAGTAAACGGACGCAACTGTAATGATGATCAGTCTAAAAACATGAGTGATATATTTAGGATAAAGCAATAAACAGGCAGATAGAATGACAACAAGTCCACTATGGAAAATATAACCCGCATCAAACTTGCCAAAACGTGGATTACCCATTAACAAACCCATTATCATAATGGCTATTATGATTAATATCGTAAAATAATATAACTTTTTATTTATATGAGTATAAAATCCCTTCATACCTACTCCTTTTATTTGATCTCAATACTACGTTATAAGACAATACTATAGTGCTAATTTACCTATTTTTATAATATCATATTATTTTTTTATTAATTAAATTTTGTTATGAAAATTGAGAAATGTGCAAGCTAAGTATGCTATGGGTTTATTAGAAGTGATTTAATTCTATTCCAACAACTATTGAAAAAGTTTATAATTTGTTAGCATATTTATAAAAAACAAACAAATCTAAACTTTGTTCGTTGGGGTGGGTGATAGGATGAAAAAACAGGATCCGCGTATTCAACGCACTCGACAATACATTATTGATGCATTTTTGACGTATCAAAGCGAAAGAATTTTGATGAAATATCCATAACTGATATTACAGTGGAAGCAAAGATTAATCGTTCTACATTTTATTATCGTTTTATCGATGAGTATCCCCATAGCTGAAGCTAGGGGTTTTACGCTGCTTTTTGATAAATAAAAAAGACCATGGGGACGGTTGGACGGTTCTTGCGGTCGGCACTAACCTCAATAAAACCATGAGAACCGTCACCGTGGCGTTCTTCTTCAATAGTTATTCCATATTAGAATTCGAAATATCGGCCTCAATCCTGCTCATGAACTCTTCTGCTGCGCTGTATCCTTGCTGCCTTAAATACCAATTATTAGCTGCAGCCTCAATTAACCCCGCCACATCACGTCCAGGCTGGAGTTGAATTTCGATAGATGGAATCTTAACACCCATATATTCTATAAATTGAAGTTCCTGGTCCAGTTCATTATTCAAGTCATCTTTTTGCCATTTCGTTAAATTAATATCAAGCACAATTCGTGATTCATCTTGGAAAGCTTTACGACCGTATAAGCGAACCACATTCAACAACCCAATACTACGAAGCGCCAAAAATTCCTTGGTTTTTTCATCATGTGTACCGAGAATGGTTTGCGGGCCAAGCTTCTTCAGGACAACAATATCATCAGCAACCAACCGGTATCCTCGACGAATTAACGTATGAGCTGTTTCACTTTTCCCTACCCCTGAATTACCGCGAAGTAAAATTCCAATGCCAGACACATTCATACAAACTCCATGAACCGTCATTTCTGGTGCTAATTCCTTCACCAAATAGGTATCCAATTTGGTTATAAACTCTGAAGTTGTCTCAGGCTTGTTTGTTAGTAACAAGGGTATACCCTGTTCAACACAATGGTGAGTTAAATAGGTAAGTCCTTCTTCTCCAGCCGTAACAATAAAACATGGCGGGTGATAGTGAACGATATTTCCGATTCTTATTTTACGTTCCTCTTTACTTAACTTATGTAAATAGGTAATTTCCTTTTTTCCTAGAATTTGAACTCGTTCCATCGGAAAAAAATCAAAATGGCCAACAAATTCCAAGCCAGGGCGATGCACACGTGATTGCGTAATCATTTTCTGCAGTTGATTTTCCCCAGCTACTACTTTCAATGAAAACTTCCGAACTAAGTTTTCGACTGTTATTTTTTTCACCTTATATTCACCGTCCTAATAGCCTATCTATAGTTGAATTATACTTAAGAAAAGAGGAATCGTCATCCATTTACGAAATGATTCCAATTATTTGGTATGGTTTCAATTCCTCGAAATGAAGGGCTTTAACGCAACAACGTCGAATATTAAAGAGGTGTTTGTTAATACTAGTCATTTGTTAATACTAGTCATTTGTTAATACTAGTCAAAAGAAACAACTTGAAGAATGGCTTAATTTTTTTATGAAATGTAGATTCCTGTTGTTCGGAAATAAAGAGAGAAAAGGAAGGTTGGAAATGTCCTATATCGTTGATTTTAAAAATGTGTCTACGGTTGGTTTAGAGTCTTCACCTGTAGTAGAAGCGCTTGCTGGTTTACGTGCTAATGAAGCCCGTTACTTTATGAACAAATACAAGCATGAATTTACGGTTGTACCAGCTAGCGAAAGCCGGGAGACCCTTGATTATGTGAACCGAATTTTGAAAGATGAACGTGATATTGAGTTTGCGGCCAAACCTTTAGAAACGTCGCGTTTTCAAGTGGAAAATATCAAAATGGCCTACGTCTTTTATGAGGATGGTCTTGAGGTCAACGTCATGTATACGGTTGATGGCCCTAAGCCGAAGCGGGCCGTTGGTTTTAAGCTTTCTGAGGGGATGGAGGTACCAAAGGAGTTAGAAGGGAAGTTTAAGTTTGCTAGGCAGAAATCTAAACTAGCTGGAACAATTCGGGGCTCGTTTTTTGTAATTAAATGAGAATATTAAAGTAAGCAAAAGCGCAAGTGGAGGAATCCAGCTATTGCTGTCTGTGTCATCTACGCTGGAATCAGGCATACATGGATGCGTGGATGGAGAAACAATATTGACTAAGAAAAACAGGTGCTTGACCCCCAATGCGTAATGTGTTCATGCAGCGGGTGTCAGGCACCTTTTCTCTTATTCCAATGAAATTTTAACCACTTTATCGTAAAATGAAGTGACTGTATAGCCTTCAATTTCTATCCCAACTGGTACATAATGCTCTTGTTTATTCTCACGTGACAACTCGATATGATGCTCAGTAGAGAAGAATCGTGGATGATCAAGCTCATTTAGACGATAAAAATTTTCATTTAGTTTGTATTTATCACCCTTTTTATCGATGTAATATCCATCGACATTCGCCCCGCTTGATCCGTACCCGTCTTTGTCATAAAAACGATAATCGAGCATTTCGTAGTTCCTCTTCGGGTCCAGCTCTTCCGTCATGACAATTTTCGTCGGATTACCGACTTCCATTTGCTTTATCGTTATTTGATTCCCTAAATACTCGAAAGACTGTGGCAATGATTTTGAACTATCAATCGCAAACTTCGCCTGCTTGATGACAGAAAATGTAGCACTACCTATGTGAATCTTGACATCTGTAGGTTTTTCGAAATAAAGCGATTCAAATGTTGCCTCCGCTGAATTCCAGCCAGATTCATAGCCTTCGGTTCCCACATATCCGCCCAATCCTAGTTGATCATAAACATACTTCCCCTTATTTTCGAGGCTGGAAATTTTAACCTGACCCATCCTTCTGTTTGGATTTTCGTTATGATAACGGTATGATAATACCGTTATGGTTGGAGCAATCGTCAGTTTTTCAAAAATAATTGGATTTCCATCTATTTCAGACTCCACGTGAATATTATGGACAATGGATGGATGTTTTTTTACAGGAATATCAAAATGCCAATCTCCCTTTAAAAATTCTTTTTTCTTACCAGATACTTTCTGAGATGTGTTTGAATCTCCAGGAGTATTGATCACTTTCTCAAGCTTACTAAGCTCGAGCCGAATCGTTCCCTTATCAGCGGACATCGGTGCAACACCTATTCGGCCTTTAAAAACATGGTCTTTTTCCGAATAGAGGCTAAGATGATTCGTGACAGGTGAATGTGATAGATCATCATCATAGTTCCAATCCTGGTCCTGATTAGCGATTTTCAGTCCATCCGTGTAATTGATCATATACTTATTTTCCTTGTTTCGATCGTCAATTTCATAATAGATTAGCGTTTGAATATCATCTGAGACGACACTCGTGATCGTCATCTTCACCCCATTGCTTTCAACTGATAAGTTTAGTTTCTCACCTAAACCCTGCTGCACATAACCCTGTATTTGCTCGTCTTGCTTGTTGCTTAAATCCTTCCACCAATCGATAACACTGGAAAAACTATTCGTGGCAACGGCAGTTCCAACAAATACTGTTAAAAAAAGCGTGGCGGCCAACCCAATCATTGCTCGCTGTTTATATGATTTCTGTCTGCTGCCTTGGCTTTTAGCAACTTTATTGCGCACATTTCGCATAAAATCATCAGGAACTTGAATTCTCTCACCTTCGGACTCAAGGCTAGCTATGACCTGCTGTAATTCCTTCATTTCCGCCTGACAACCAACACATTCATGTAAATGATGTTCGATTCTTTTTTTGCTTGTTTCATCAAGATTTCCTTCAAAATAATCGATTATTTGTTCTTGAGCCTCATGACAATGGGCACTGCTGATTTTCCGTTTGATCTGCGGAGGGATCGGGGACTTCCGTGGAGCGAATCTATACAGTCACTTATACGATCACTGACTTTGCAGCAATGTACGAACACTAGCAACTAATATTACAGTCGCCCATGATAAAGCTAGTCTAAAAAATTTTCGTTTAGTACACCAACAAATAAGGGATGCATCCAACCGAGGATGCATCCTTATTTGTTAATTCTAAAGTCCTTCTAACGGCTACTCTCAATCATACTTTGAATCTTACTTTCTAAATCCTTCGGTTCATTGGCATAATTATAAAACCCTAGGAAGGTTTGGGTTAGGTCTGGGTTCATCCCAATTAAACGATTGACCAAGTGTTGTTCCTCAGAGAATGGCATATTCTTCGTAAATTGGCAGGCCATTTCAAACCTTGCCAGCATTTTTTCGTTCATTCTTTGGTTGTATTGGTTGGCCAATTGCTCCCATTTCTTGGACCAGTCCTGGTGCTGACCTAGGATTTCAGCAAGAATTCGTGCCCCGTACAGACCATCATGCATACCTTGACCAACGGCTGGGTCCTTAAAGGAAAGGGCATCTCCAACTAGTGCCCAGCCTTGCCCCATTCCGTTGTACCAATCATTGTCATAGCCCAATAATCCTTTAACCTTACCTGCAAAGCTGGCCGCCTGCATTCGCTCTGGAAAATCAGTATTACCAAAACCAAAATCTATGAGAGCACGAAAAGCACCTTCAGGATTAACTTTGAACCGTTCCATCCATTCCTGGTCCTCAAGCGGAAACATAATCCCGATCACATGCAGCTGATCGCTTGTTGGGAAAGCGATGATTAATTTATCCTTTATTTTATAAAATTCCGCGCATCGTTCTCCCTTTTGGGTGAAGTTTTTGACATAGCCTACATAAGAAGCAAAATCGGTAGGAACGGATTTCCACTTCTCACTGTTTACCTTTTTTCGGATAGTAGAATTTCTACCATCTGCGCCGATGACCATTTTTGCTCTAAATTCAACCGTACTTCCGTTCGGATCAATGGCCTGAATTCCTGTAATCGTTCCATTCTCCAATAAAACATCGGTTACACGAAACTTTTGAAGGGCCGTTACATTCTCTTGTTTGGCCGCATGATCGAATAGGATTTGATCTAAGTGTGTTCGGCGAATACATAAACAGTCGGGTTCTCCATCCACCTCAGGAAAGCTTCCGTCAATCATGTCCTCATCGAATTGAATGAACGCCCGATTGTAGGTTGGTGTACCCGTTGCCAACAGCCTCCCGAGAACTCCCATTTCTTTTAACATAAGCAATGAATTGTTAAAAAAGTTATGGGTGGAGAGGATATCACTTGGAAATTGACCTCGCTCTAGAAGCAGGATTTTGTAGCCTTTCTTAGATAGTTCATACGCTGATGCAGCCCCCGCAACCCGGCCGCCGACAATAATCACATCATATTGATTCTGCACTTTTAGTAACCTCCTATAACAGCCTTTGCTGTTGATATCCCCATCGTATCAAATCATCCGTTGCTGTTAATCTAACAAAGGTTATAGTGAGGGTTATATATGTTCAAAAAGCGGCAAACCCTATCTAATTATTATAAACGTGTGGATTACCAACTTTTATGATTCATTTTTCGAATGGCTTCGACTCTGCCTTTTGCTCCAAGCTTGCTGTAAATGCGATTGAGATGGATTTTCACAGTCCCTTCTGTTACTACAAGCTTTGCGGCAATTTCTTTATTCGATAAGCCCATGGACAACCAGTGAAGGACCTCTATTTCTCTAGCTGTTAGTCTGTGAACTCCGCTTCGATTACTAGACTCTTCAGATGGATCATCTATCCCAACCTGTCGCAGGACTGAAGTAAGATAGTTAGGTGAAACGTCTGAGAATAGTTCCAACTGGTGACGTTTATTTCTCACTTGAAGGTATTGTTGAAACAATTCTTTCGAATTAAAACCGATATCTGAAAAGATTCGTTGGTATCCATGCTCTTCGCCAAGTCTCAATGCTTGATTCAAATGGGAGATGCTGTCAAATCCATTTCCTAGTCCACGGTAAATCTCGGCTAAATAGAAGTGGGCTTCGAGCCTCGTCATAATTCTTCCATTTTGTTCTGCTTGATTTAGGAGGAATTTCCCAAAGGTTTCGGCTTCCTTTAATTGCCTCTTTTTAATTAAAAAAAGGATATAGACCAATAGCTCGAATTCCCGGTTAGGAGAAAGTTCTGTTAGATCTTGAAAACGAGAGGATTCCGCCCATTTATTCACTTTTTCAATCTCACCATTTGCAAGCTGAAATCGAACGATCTGTGCGGTTAAAAGCTGACTCCAATGACTAGATTGCAAGTTTAAGTCATTTAGGTATGCTTTTGCTAAAGTAAGACTCTCAAAGGATTTATTCGACTTTGCTCTCGCACATTCTATCTTTGATTTAATAATCACTGCCGGCACATACGCTCCCACTAACCGAAATGACTTCGCGAGCTTGATTGCCGTCTCTGCGTATTCAAGTGCCAACCCATCTTGATTTCGTTCAAAATGAATTTCACTAAAAGCAGCACGCTGATAAGCAGCGTATGCCGTCTCCTGGTACTGATTCTTTACTATAAATGTATGGTATAGTTGATGGAACAGGTAGGACTGTTCCCCTCTTCCATTCATCCCATAATACCCGCGAACGAAAGGGACTTCTCCTGTATTCAACTCAATTCCATAATCAAGCCATATTTTAACGTCAGGCATAGTGTCCCGTTCTGCTAATTGGCGTAATAACTTAATGGCTCCCTCATAATCCCCCAATAATAAGGCATTAAAATTTTCTAACACTACCACTTCCTCTTTTAGACGGAGGATTGGTTCACTATGATTCTCTCTTGAAAAAGCAGCCCTTATTTTTGTAAGAAAAAGACTTACATTTGCATATTTACCCGCTAGCATCTCTACCCATGTTAATACAATTAAAATCTCTGGACGTTCGATAATCGGTATGGGTAATTGATTTAACCACTTTTCTAGCGTTGTTACTTCCCTTCTTCTTAGCAACGGAGAGACAATACTCAAAATTAATTCGGCTGCTAGCTCATAATTTTCAGCCGTTAACGCATATGGAATCGCTTCTTCCTTAGAATCAGACTGAATGAACCAATGACAGGCTTTTAGATGTAAGGATTTATAGGCATCTGGCATTTCCTTTTTCAAATGAGTGGCTAAAAAGTCAGCGAAAAGATGATGATAACGATACCAATATTGCTGGCTGTCTAACGGTATCAGGAAAAAATTCGACTGCTCAATTTGCATGAGTAATTGTCTAGAGTCACTTCGATCTGTGACCTTATCACATAAATGACTATTCATTCGATGAAGAATGGACGTTTTCATTAAGAATAACTTCAGATCATCGGACAGATGTTGAAAGACTTCCTCCATTAGGTAATCAACGATATATCGATGGCTTCCGTTAAACTGATTTAAGATATCCTTTTGACCAGATCGTTCGGAAAGAGTAGCTAGCTGAATCCCGGCAATCCAACCTTCAGTAAAATCAGCTAGGAGCTGAAGGACTGACGGTTTTGGGAACACCCCCGTTTGTTGGAGCCAATAGGCTGAGATTTCCTCCATCGTAAATTTCAGCTCATTGCTGTTAATATCATTTATTTGCCCCTTGGCCCGAAGTGCGCCAATTTGAAATGCTGGTTCATTCCGACTTATTAAGCAGATATGTATATGACTTGGCAAATGTTGCAAAAGAAGCGATATGGATTGATGGACTTCAAAGCTTTCAATATGATGATAGTCATCAAAAATGAGGACGACCTCTTCCGGAATGTCCATCAGCCTATTTATCAGATTGATAATCATTTGTTCGTAAGAGAACTTTAACGTCGGCTGCAATAAAGTTTCATAGATACCCCCCATTTCCGGATTGATTTTATCCAATGAGGCGATTACATACGCCCAAAAACGAAGCACATCGTTGTCACCTTCATCAAGCGACACCCAACAAGCGTTAATTTGTTGATCTCGGACCCAATCACTTACGACCGTGGACTTCCCATATCCGGGTGGGGCCGAAACCACTGTGAGTTTGCATTGTAGGGCACCATTTAATTTATTGTAGAGTCTGTCTCGGATTAGGTGATGATTGGGTGGGTGGGGCAGGTGAAATTTAGTTGATAATAGAAAATTTCGGTTCGGAAAGTTTTCCCGATTATTATGTGTCGATAAATTAGTAACCAACTCACTATCCTCTCTTTCTATAAAAACCATAGGGACGGTTCTGGCGGTCTCCACTAACCTCATAAAACCATGAGAACCGTCCCCGTGGTTTCAGCCTTTCTGGTTACACCAAAGTGGCGGTCCCCATGAATCCCCCCAAACTCAAGATTTACTTCTGATATTCTTCTAGTTACAAATGTCTCTGGATTATCTGCAATTAATACTGCATTTATTTTTGCCCATACTTTTTCCAAAAGTAAAACTCCTTTCCATACAAACATTTCCTATAAATTATTATTCTATAAATAATACATCAAAACCTTGGTTGGACTTCACTGCTTGGTGTATTTATATACAAACTACCGGAAAGGTGTGGTAAAATTCATTTTAACAAGCAATAAATTCCAATACAAAGCAGGTGTTTACGCGTGTCCTCTGAAAAAGAAGTGAATCTTTATTTTGTTCGGCATGGTGAGACCCATTTTAATGTAGAGAAACGATTACAGGGATTTTGTGATTCACCACTTACAGATAAAGGAATTGAACAGGCTAAATCTGTAGGAATCGGTTTATCTGATATAGAATTTAAAGCAGTATACGCAAGTGAAAGCCAGAGAGTAGTAGATACAGCTAGGTATGCCATTGGCCATCGAAACATCCCCATCATTACTGATTCACGTCTAAAGGAAATGAACTTTGGTGTTTTGGAATCACTATTACAAACGGAAATTCTAGCTCAATATGGGAATATCCTAGAGACATTATTTAGTCTTAACGATTTAAATATGTCAGCACCTGAAGGGGAATCCTACTTACAGCTTTTTTCACGAACAAGCTCTGCTATCGATGAAATCATTCATAAGCATAAAAATGAGGGTGGAAATGTTCTAGTATTTTCACATGGGGTAACAATAGGCAACTACTTAATGCAATTAGCAAAAATGAACGGTTATACTCACCATGAAAATTGCAGTGTTTCTGTGGTCAAATATTTGAACGGTGAATTTTATGTAGACAGGATTGCTGACACTTCTTTCAGAGATAAATACTACCTAAAATAAAATCCAATCATAAATCTACTAGGTTAAGGAAAGGCAATCCCAGAGCATAAATTCAGGAAAAAGCCGCATTCAGACAGGACCAAGCTCTTGCATTCAAGCTCCAGCCATAAACCTTGGAAGATATGATATAGTTCAGGATAACCAGGGTCAGCCCAACTCCTTAAGCTGCCCCATGAATCTCTATCCATTGTGTCTTCTAGATTACTAAGTGATAATCAGATAATAGTATTACTGATTTAATAGATTAATAAACTCTTTCATGAACCCCGGAAGATCAGGCCATGCGTGCCCCGAAACGAGATTACCTTGAACATGGAGAGGATTTGTTATATAGGTTGCCCCAGCTGCTTCTACATCCGGCTTACAGGCGATATAGGCGGTCAATTCTCGACCTTCCAAGTATTGACGAACGGTTGTTAACACCTGACCTGCATGGCAAATGGCCCCAACAGGTTTATTTGCTTCAAAAAAATGCGCGACAATTCTTGGAACATTTTCATTTAAGCGAATGTATTCCGGAGCCCGTCCTCCTGGAATAATGAGCCCATCGAATTCGTCCGGATTTACTTCTTCAAAAGCTAAATGTGCTTCAATTAAGTATCCTTTGCTTTCCGTATAAGTATCCCAGCCGATAAAGTCATGGACAACAGTTTGCAGCTTCTTCTTTGATGGTGCTGCTATTTGTACATTAAGGCCTTCTTCAAGACAACGAAAATACGGATAATAAATTTCCAATGCCTCTACAGCATCTCCTGCTAGGATTAATACTTTTTTTGACACTTTAAAAACTCCCCCTGTTAAAAAATTAGGCTTTTGCCTTTATTTATATATTCTTAATGCTTCTAATAATTTCCTTAAATTCAAAAATAAATGTATTTGGCAATTAAAAAATGCTGTTTATGGCAGTATGTTTTTTGAATGTAAGAAAGACGAAAACATGCAAGAAATGAATAAAAACTTACATATTTTCGGCTTATTGATAACTCTAAATATTAAACTAAAGCACCCCCTATAGTTTAAGTAGAAACCTTCACAATAACTTCCATATTTAACATAATCCAATCCCTATAATGTGTTTTTTCAGAATCTGGAACAATACAAAAGACGCCCTCTTATTAAAGAAAAGCGCCCTTTTCTGGAATAAGGCAATATGTCAGATATTTACCTCCCAATCCTCTGCACGATTCTTCACATACATTATTTGTCAGCTAATGTTAACTTACTAGCGCTATCGAACTGTTACATTCAAGATTTTAACTCTATAGCGCTACACGGATAAATAAAGGAGCTCTTCTTCTGGAATGAATTATAGCATGCAAGGAAAATCCAAGCTTTGACATCTGCGTTAACCTTAAATCGAGCATAAAGAGTTTCATAAAAACATACCATCTCCCCAAAATTTACTATATTTCTCTTACTGCTTTAACAAATTCTTGGACCATTTCCCTAAAACACAAGAGAATAATTTGGTAAATATGTATCAAAATTCAAAAAAATGAAACTCTTCCTCCCTCAAAGCGTATCTCTACATAGAAAGAGACAACAGGGATTTTACAGAGCGTCCTAACATAACTCTTTTCTATGATGATTCCGGGTAACAAAAAAGTCTTTGAAGGAGGTTTTTTACAACTATGATTTCTCGTTTCAAAAGTTGATAAAAGAAATAGTAAAGGTTATGAAACATTGTCGCACTGGAAATTAGCTTTGTCCTTTTTACTTGTGAAAAACTATACAATATAGAAATGGAAGGATGTAATAAATGGTTTCATCTAAAAGGTTTTCTGGATACAACTTACGCTATCTTCAAAAAGATTTGATTGCCGGGTTAGTTGTTGGGATTGTTGCGATTCCTTTAGCAATGGCTTTCGCTATTGCTTCAGGGGTAAGACCAGAGTATGGACTCTATACGTCGGCAATTGCCGGAATCCTTGTTTCTCTTTTTGGAGGTTCTAAATTTCAAATTGCAGGCCCGACTGGAGCCTTTGTCCCGGTTTTATTGGGAGTGGTGATCCAGTTTGGATATGAAAAGCTGTTAATCGCCGGCTTCTTGGCAGGGTTTTTAATTCTTCTTATGGGTGTGTTTAAATTAGGAAGGTATATTAAATTTATCCCTCGTCCAGTGGTAATCGGCTTTACTGCTGGAATTGCCGTGATTATCTTTTCTGGCCAGATTGCCAATTTCCTGGGGCTTAAAAACTTAAAAAAAGAAGAAGCCTTTCATTTGAATATGAAAGAAATTTTAATTAATTTAAATACAATCAATATATACAGTATTTTAACAGCAAGTATATGTTTAGCTATTGTCATATTAGCACCAAAATATTTGCCTAAAATTCCAGGTGCCTTGTTAGGATTAATGGTTTCAACTGTTGTTGCTGCACTGTTCTTTCCAAATCAGGTAGCAACCATCGGTTCAACTTATGGGGCCATTCCGAATGAATTACCAAAATTCGGATTTCCTGAGTTAACGATCAATGTAGTGATTGAACTCCTTCCTGCTGCTTTTATCATTGCCATGCTTGGGGGGATTGAATCATTATTATCTGCCTTAGTAGCAGACAACATATCCGGCAGTAAGCATGATAGTAACAAAGAGTTGATTGGACAGGGATTGGCCAATATCGTCACCCCTTTATTTGGAGGAATTCCTGCCACTGGTGCGATTGCTCGAACGGCGACGAATATTAAAAACGGTGCGTTTTCACCTATATCAGGTGTCATACATGGTGTTGTCGTATTACTAGTGTTAATATTGTTAGCTCCATATGCCTCCGCCATTCCCTTGGCCAGTATGGCTCCCATTCTTATGTATGTCGCATGGAATATGAGTGAGCGCATAGAATTTGCCCATATTTTAAAATCAAAAACGATGGACTCGCTTGTATTAATCTCTAGCTTTCTGTTAACCGTTTTTATAGATTTAACTACAGGTGTTGGAGCAGGTCTGATTCTAGCTCTCCTTGTTTTTGTCATCCGAATAAGTAGTACGTTAAAAGTATCAAAGGTTTTACCGGATCCAAACGATAAACTAGTAAAACCCGAAATGGTCAAGCAAGGTTCAAACTGCCCACAAATTAATATTTACACTGTAGAAGGTCCATTATTCTTTGGCACCACCGAGCAGTTTGAGGAGGAAATGGAAGAAATTTTGCGTTTAGAACCAAGAGTGCTCCTGTTAAGATTGAGTAAAGTTTCCATCGTGGATTCGTCTGGGGAGGCCCTCCTCATGAATCTTGTAAAAAGATTCAAGGATAGTAACCAACAAGTAATATTTTCTGGTATCCAGCCGCAATTGGAAGATTTATTTAAGAAAACTGGTTTTTATCAATTGGCAGGTGAGGAAAATTTCTTTGCCCATACAGGTGATGCTATCAATTATGCTCTCTCAAAACTGGATGTTAAGCGATGTAAAGGGTGTAAACATTTTTCTTTTGCAGAATGTTCAACCCTCTCAAAAGAAGAAGCAAACCCTAAAGCAAAAAGAAAAACAAAACGTGAGCTTGGGTTAATTTAATTGGACATCCCCCTTTTTAGGGAGCTGATGTTAATAAAACATCCTAAATCATTAAATGGAGGAAAAAATTATGACCACGATTTCTAAAATTCTCGATTTCAACAAGGATTTTGTTGATCAAAACCGGTATGAGGAGTTTAAGACGACAAAATTTCCAGATAAAAAACTAGTCATCCTAACTTGTATGGATACTCGTTTGCTGGAATTGCTCCCCAAAGCAATGGGTCTAGGAAATGGGGATGCGAAAATAATCAAAAACGCCGGGGCTATTATCTCTCATCCTTTCGGCAGTATCATGCGCAGCATTCTAGTCGCTATTTATGAACTGAAGGCTGAAGAAGTGTGTGTGATCGGTCATCATGGATGTGGCATGGTAGGTCTAGAAGCATCCTCTATTCTAAAAAAAGCAAAACAGAATGGAATTGACGAGGAGCGGATCGATATTCTCACAAACGCTGGGATTGATTTGTCCAGGTGGCTGACGGGTTTTCAATGTGTAGAAGAAAGTGTCGCCAACAGTGTCCGTTTAATTAAAAGTCACCCATTATTCCCTAAAAATATCTCTGTTCATGGGATGGTGATTGATCCTGAAACAGGAAAATTGGATTTGGTGATCGACGGATATAAAGATATAAAGTCAAACAGCACAAACATACCCGTCTTATAAGTGAGGTGTCTAAATGATTCCCCACTAGCAAGTTTCGAGGGAATAACTTAGGACATTTTCAGAAAGATGCAGTTGTTGGATTGATCGTCGGTATTGTAGCGATTCCTTTAGCGATGGCCTTTGCCATTGCTAAAGGAGTAAGACCGGAATATGGACTCTACACAGCAATTATTACCGGAATCATGGTTTCTCTTTTTGGAGGGTCGGCTTCTGCTTCGGGAGAGGCGAAAAAAGCTAAAGAAGAGGTTATCTACGAAGCAAAAGAGATCAAAGATGTTGAAAAACTATTTGAAAGGGCAAAAAATGGAGAGAGTGACCTACCAAAAGAGCAGAAACAGAAATTAGCTCCAAATCATGCTGTATTAAAAGGAAACAGTAAAACGAAAAATCTAAATGTCTTATCTACTACACAGCTATTAAAAGTGACAAAGAAAGATGGTAATGAAGTAAAGACCTATAAGCGTTGTTTTCATTTTTTGGGGATTGATTTGCCTAGCTTGCCGGGTATGTGTCGGGATCACTTATAGAAATCTATCGTATTTGCAAAAATGGCTCGTAGTTATTAAAAGAAAAGCAATAGATAGATAAAGAAATGGTAAACCTTGCAATAGAGATTCCTTAAATATATCTTTCATTCCTGTTTATAAATTGCATAAGGAAACGGATAAACATCATTAGAAGAAAGGTGCTTATAAATGTGTATATCCATGTCCATGTATGGTATTTAATTAATTCGGTATATCTTTCAAAAAAAAACTCAATTATCGTTAAAACAGTGGTGTACAAAATACATTGTAGAACAATGTTGAGATATCTTGAACGATAAGTCGTTTGATAAAAGTAAATACAAACAACTGGAAATAGAAGATTTTCATAAAGAAGGCTGGAACTAAAATAGTTACTTAAAAATCTCACTGGATATTCGAGCATTTTCTCTTCTACAACAAGGACACCAAAAAACGTTGAAAAACAAGAGGCCAATGAAAAAATTAAAATCCAATTTTTGATTGGTGGTTTTCTTAAACTAGAAAACAATAGGGTGATCCCGATTATGAGCAGTGACCACAATATTATTCTTTCCATAGATAAAATATCCCCCTATCTTTACTTTGCTTATCAATGAGTATAACCAAAGTAAAGATAAAAGATTTTATCAATTGCATAAAACCCATTAAAAAAGACGCTTTCCGGAAAAGCGCACGTTTGTTTAATAAAGCCTGGGTGATAATAGGCCTGCCGCTTATGTACACAGCAATGTGGACAGTGATGAAGTACTTTATTATGTGGACGGTTACTTTATGAGTCGCCGCGGTATTGAAGAGGGATCGATTACCCTTCATCCAAGCGGTCTACCACATCCAGGAAAAATTGAAGCAAGTATAGGAAAAAAGAAACACAGGAACTTGCTGTTATGGTTGATACATTCAGCCCGCTGTATTCGTGAAAAAGGCACATGAGTTAGTATGAGCAGCTGGCTATCAATAAATTCAATAATAGTTTAATTACTGTAACAATAATTAAAATACAAAACAAAAAGTCTTAATCCCTATAATTGGAGGAATTAAGACTTTTATTTCATTATATACATAAGCAATAGTTTCTTAGACAATTTCTGATAGCTTTTCATTCCCCTGATCAATATATAATTCTTTGACCTTAACATGTGACGGCAGCAGCGGATGATTGCGTATGATGTTGACAGTTTTTTGTACGCTATCCGTTAAAGTTTTGCCTCCATGTAGCCATACACTTACCGTACCCTCAGGAAATTCCGGCATGCAATTTTTAAAAAGATAATCCAATGTTTGAATCTTGTCCTGTAATTCTTTGTTTTTATATATTTTGTTCAGTATATCCCCAGTATTCTTTTGATAATCATTTGTGGAGACCACAACGATTTCCTCAACATTATCCTGATACACAGCAATAATGATGTCCCTCATTAAATCGTCGAAGGGGTGTGAAACGACTGGCTGATATGTTTGTAAGATGATCATGTTTTCCGGATTGACATTGGTTTCTTCTTTAATGAATCGTTCTAATTTCTGCTCCATTCCAATCACAAATAGTACTTTTTTCTTTTCATCTCTAGACATCAAATTCACCCCATAAATGTTTTGAATTTTGTTCCAAATAAGTTTCCTGACTCTTTCTTATATGAAAAATGCGCGAGTCCGAACATATCCTTTTGTTTTTAACATAATTTGCTTTGCAGGTCACTGGAAAGCTTAAAGACCATTACTCGATCTCCAGTTTGTGTACTAATATCGGTGTGAAAACTTACTACTTCTTCCCCTGTTATCGTTAAGATAATTTCTTTTAAATCATCCAGACCGGATTCCACTAAACTGTTGCGATGTTCTTTTACTGATAACAATCCTTCTTTATCCAGACATACTGTATATTCAGCAGCAGTTAGTATACCGCGGAGTATTACAATCACCATATCCCGTAAGATATCCGATTTAACAGATACGGAGCCTCGTCCAAGATAATTTTTCTCCCAATGTGTTAAAGCTTTGCTTATTTCAGCTTCAAGTGTTCCTTTTGTTTTTTCCATACCGATTCCTTTTCCTTTTTTCAAAGTTACATTCATAGATGGCCAAATATTGCCTATAATATTCTAAAAAACAATCTTTTCCGCCCATGTGACGACTTTCTTTCGGAAAGCTTTGTACCATTGCTACAAAAGCGCCGGAAAGAAAAGCAGCCTTCACACAAGGACATATATATATAAACCGGGAAAGAGGTTAAGACCAACTCTCCCAGTGTCCTTCCGGATCAATGGACGCAAGCCGAATCCATCCGTTTTTCACTTTTTGATGAAAGGCATGATCGTGGTCCAGCATCCGTTTCACATAGCCCCTCGGTGCTTGGATGACCACCAGCAAACGCAGTGGCTCATGATATGCCTCTTCATCCGATTTCATAACAGACTGCCAGGGAAGTCCGGATAATAAGTCACTGGCGTTCCCCTGCATGACCCCGAGACCGGCTGTCACGGTTTGGGTTGTTTTATTCCCGCTGCCATAATAATGAGGGGCAACAGTAGATGCATAATATTGCAGGTTAATCCATTGAGCTACCGTTGCCGGCCCGGAAATAATGTTGGCGAGAATAGCACCGTTTTTATCCTTCTTCCAGTTATAATTGTTGAGGAAAACTCTTCCTCCCAGATTGCAGTCTTGGGTCAGCCGGCGTTCCCCAATGATAAACGCAGCGTTACGTGCCAAGCCCCATTCCGGACGGACCTCACTCCAATCTTCTGAAAGGCGCTGCGCCTCAGCCTTCGGATTCTTGAGATGGGTTCCGAGATTTGGCAATTGCGGAATCCGCTCGGCATTGGCTTCCTCACTCACCTTTGGCAACTCCGCTTGGACACGTTTAAATGCTTCCTTAGCTTCAACTGATAGTTCCGGAACATAAAGCCAACGTAATTCATCAAGTGTGGTAATATGCTCGGCGGCTGCAAAAACGGTATCTTTCGGAATGATAATTCCCTCTGTTTCGAGGCTCTTCCTTACGTTTGGAAGATTACACAAGGCTGCCAGCACCCGTGCATTGAATCCGCTTGATGCTCCTCCGCATGCACCGCAGTCGAGTGCGGAACGATATGGATTGTTCGTGCTGTGACTTCCATGTCCGCAAATAACCACTAGTGGTGCAAATTGATCGGTGAGTCCCATCATTTTTAGTGCTTGCCGTACATAGTGTACTTTTTCTTTCACGGAAAATCCAATTGGCAGATCTGTTTCCGATTTTTGCGTATAGTCAAGTGAGAGTTCCGTGGATGGTTTATGCAGCCATGTTTCGAGCAATTTACTTAATGTCCGGCCTGCACTCCGAGGCATAAAGCTGCGAGCCAGCGTTTGCAGGCTGAGCCAGGGACCGCTAATTTCCGGAAGCACCATGCTGGAAACCAAATTATGTTTCATCGTTTTAAATGTATAACCGAGTGAACTGACTACCTGATGCCGTTGTTGAAAGGATTCAAACTCTGGTGAAAACTCTTTTACTTTGTATTGCGGTTTAAACATTACCGGCAAAGAGTTATGCGTGTGGTTACTGCCAAGCTCGCAGGTTTCAATCGGCAATCCGAAAAAGCCTGCTGTTCCAAAGGTCTCAAAATCTCCTGCTTTTTCAAGTTTGCGGCGAAAAGGCTCTGAACGCACATCAATACAAAATACAAATTGAGCGAGTGCCGGCTTTACATTTTCTGCCGCTACAGTAGGCTGTTGGGATGTAATCATCGTCTTCAATTGGTCTTCATATGTTTTTTCCCATGCTTCAAGCAAAAGCCGATTGCGCAGAATCTTATCAAAACGATACGCAAGGGCCAAACGTGCCTTTATTTCTGTAGAGGATAACTGTAACCAAGCATTGATTGGTAGGTTCCCCCATTCCGCCCAAGCTGCAATTAATGGTTCTAGATTTACTTTATCATTTCTTTTTTCAGGCAAGGGAAGACAGGGTTTAACTAAAGCCCATTCCATCGAAATTCGTACAGCTAAATACTCAAGCAGCAGTGAAGTTTCTTCGGCTGATTGCTGTGAGCGCCAAAGCATCATTCCCCCCCAGCCCGGCAAAGCAAGGAAATGCGCTTCAAAATAGTCTTGGATTTCCGAGAAAGGAATTTCCAGTATAAGCAAAACTTCCATTAAGGCAGCGTCTGCTTCTACCGGCAACTCACTTAGTTGTTTACGTACCTTACGGCTAAGTGCCGGGTCATGCTGGACTAGTTTCCGCCACGCGTGATAGAAACCTTCTTCCCGATTAGGCATCGACCAGACAGCCTGGGACTTATCCAAAAACAATTTACACCACTTGATAATATGGCGGTTTAACTCGTGTGCTGCATTCACCCTTCCCAGTTGTTCCAAGCGCTGACTATAGGTTTTGACCGAATGTTTTTCTGTCATTTGGGATGTAAAACGGTTTAGTTTTCTTGCCATGCTTTTTAACTCAGGTGCTTCCAAAGTACTTGAATATGGTTGATTCTGTAAAAGTGCAGCCCGGCAAAACCGCTCTGCGACCTCACGCGGCAACTCCAAAGACTGTGAGTTTAGCCAATGTTGAAATCCCTTTTCTAAAAAATCCTGATGAATCTCTCCTCGATCCCGTGCAGACTGAAATACGGAATCATTGGGGTAGATATCTACATCACAAGTATCTTTGAGCCAGCGTGCCATTTTTTCAAACGGTTGTCCCTCCAAGCCTACCCAGGGGTTGCGTGCTGCAAATGTGTTAATAGGCCCGAGCGGTACAATGACGCTGCTAGCAGATT
>NZ_JAGGQR010000074.1:0-9011 GCF_018613205.1 Bacillus sp. ISL-46 | reverse complement strand
CTATATAACGTGGGAAAAGTTCAATAAGATTAAGTCGATTTTTCCTCTAGAGCGTCCTAAACTTTCAATTCCATTTTCGGAATTAAAGATTTACGCGAAACTGTGAAGCAATTTCTGAAGAGCCCGGTGCGGGAAATCCGCACGCCGGGTTCTGTGGGGGTTTGAGTCGCCAATTGGGCGACCTTTCTACCCGGAGGGTGGAGTACAATTTACCGCAAGGTAGAAAGGCTCCCTTCTACTCGACTAGTGGAGTAAGAGATTATCCAAATGACATTCTCAATTACTATTTCACTTCACCCATATGGGTGAATGAGTTGAAATTCTCTTGTAGAACATATCTAGGCTAAAAAATCAGACCAAGGCTGAATTATTTTGGCTTAGGTCTGATTTTTTTGTTATGCTTTGCAGCTTTAGAAAATCGGCTAAGCGGTAGTTGGTTTCTTAAAATCCGCCTAACCATTTTCGTCTTCTTCAAGGGCAGGCGTATTGCCACATTAAACGGTGCCCTGCCTTTTATATGTAAATTATACTTGACTTCATGTATAGTTTGTTTTACATTATAATTAACACATTTTACCAAATGTAAAATTTAACGCACGGGGGGTGTAAACTATGACCTATCAAGAAAAGAAAAGCATTGTATCGTTGATCAGCGTTATTCTCATTTTCGGATCTTTTTGTTTTTACATGTACCCGCAGTATCCCGGGGGGGGGCTGGAGTCGAAGGAAACCTTTCGCTATTGGGGTTCCTTTGTCCTCAACTTGATGTTGGTTTCAATAATCGCGCACATCATTATCAGCATTATTTTTAACATCGTCTTTAGAATTACGACGAGAGAAAAGGAACCAACGTTTGCAGATGAACTAGATAAGTTAATAGGCTTGAAAGCAACCCGAAATTCTTTTTTTGTCTTTATTGTGGGTTTTCTTCTTGCAATGGGTTCGCTGGTCATCTATCAGCCGTCACAGATGATGTTCATTATCTTGATAACTTCAGGATTCATTTCCGATGTGACAGGCTCCGTTACGAAACTTTATCACTATAGGAGAGGAGTCTAATATGGGCAAAAATCTTGTCGGCAACCACATCCGAAAATTACGATTTAACCATGATGAAATGACGCAGCAACAATTGGCTGACAAGGTAGGCGTAACAAGACAAACGATTGTGGCTCTCGAAAAGGGAAACTACTCCCCATCACTAGAACTGGCTTTTCGAATTGCTCATGCCTTTAACTTACCGCTGGAAGAGGTATTCTTTTATGGGGACAACACAAAGCTGTAGAACTGTGATTGTTTTTGCTTTATCGTTATTGAATTTATTAAAAAAGGGGATAAAAAAATGAATTCAAACAAAAAAGCGGCAAAAATTGTAGGAGTCTTGTTTATACTTGCAGCAGTTACAGCAATAATAGGTCTTAAATTATACGATCCTATTCTAAAGGGTCCTGATTATCTGATTAAAGGATCTGAACACGCCAACCAGGTGATACTTGGGGCATTTATGGAGTTAATTCTTGTCGTATCAGCGATTGGTACGGCAACTACCATGTTTCCAATTTTAAGAAAATATAATGAAACGATAGCTCTTTGGCATATTTGCTTCAGGTTTCTTGAAGCTGTTATCATTACCGTTGGTGTAATCAGCGTACTGTCCCTATTGACCTTAAGCCGGGAATTTGTAGCAGCAGGAGCCCCGGATTCCGCCTCTTTTTATGCTTCAGGTATTATATTAAAAGCAGTACATGACTGGACATTTATGCTTGGTCCCCTTTTCATGCTGGGCATCAATACGATGATGTACAGTTATATATTTTATAAATCCAAGCTCGTACCCAGGTTTATACCTATCCTGGGTATGACAGGGGCAACGCTTGTTTTTATTTGTGCCTTGTTAGTAATGTTCGGTGTAATTCAACAAGTTTCTGTTTGGGGTGCTATTTTGGCGCTACCAGTAGCAGCTAATGAAATGATTTTAGCAGTATGGCTCATCGTTAAAGGATTCAATGAATCTGCACTTGTTTCCATGTCTGCAAAAAAGAAAGACTACGAGATACCTAAATAAGGCGAATTCTTAAATGAAGCGATTTGTTGGAGTGAACTAATGTAATTAATTAACGGGGCTTTAGCTCAAGAACGATTTTGCTGCTTCGGCAGCCTTTTTTCGTTATTCCACTTCCATGATACGTCTTAGGTTCAATGTTATGCGGCGATAGCCATATATGCCGTCCACCTTCTTATATAGGCGCTGTATCTCCTCAAGGATTTCCTCATTTAAACTTTCATTTTCTGAAGGGGAACGGTCAAGCCACTTATAATACGCTGCACGTGAAATTCTCGCAATCTTACATAATAGAACCATGGGAAAATTCTCTTCCTGATGAAGTTCCTGTATAGCTACGTATTTATCCGTTAATCGGGTCTGGCTTAAGAGCTCTTCTTTAAATGCCTCCTTTCGAGTTCCTCCAACTTTTTTAAAAATGCATTTTCTGCCCGAAGACGTTCATTTTCCCGCTTTAACCGCTTCATTTCTCGCTGGATTTTCTCCTCCTGAGTTAATTCTGGTTCTGTCTTACTCCGCCCTCGCTTATCTTTAAGACCGTCTTCTCCTTCTTTTTCATACTTCTTCATCCATTGATACACCTGTTGATAAGAAACTTCGAAAAGCTCCGAAGCCTGGTGATAATTTTTTCCGTTCTGAAGGCAATACATAACAATTTCCAAACGTTCTTCAAGCGTGGTAGATCGACCTTTAATCATAGAGTTACTCATCCTTTTCGTCTCTTTTAATTCTCTATGATCATTATAATGCTTTATCCACTTTCTCAACACAGAGTCGCTTGATATTTCCTACTTACGTACAATCTCAATCAGGGAATAGGTCCCGGAAAGATAATCAAGAACTGCAGCCGTTTTTACCTCGTTTGAATACCCTTTTCAACCGCTAGATCCTTCAAGCCTCTTGATCCCATATGTTTCAAATAGAAACATCCATTTTTTAATCGTATTCTTCGAAATGTTGTTTTGACAGCAGAAGTCTGGAATAAAGGTTTGTCTGTCCAGATAAGCCATAATTAACTCATATTCTTCTTGTGCAGTATACGCACTTTTCGCCATAGAAAAAGCTCCCAACAAAGCAAACAGATTTTTATTATTTCATCTGTCTACTTTATCGGGAGCATATCAGAATAAATGTACGCTTTTTTTGACTATTATTGTTTATTCTGGTTCTCCTGAGACTTGTGCTGTTGAGCACTTCTTACATCCTGTTTAACAGGAGTTAATTCAGAAGACGCTTCTGTTTGAAATTGTGGTCTTCCAGTTTGCATGGTTTGTCGCTGATTGGAAGCCTGTTTGCCATGTTCTCTTCCTAATAAGCGATGGAAGAAAATTTCAAAAGCTGTGATTGCTATCGAGCCAATAAGTGAAGCGGATAACACGTCATCCTCAATGGTCATATTATCGATCATTAGGTAGAGAATTACAAACGCTAAGGCAAAATCAGCAATAGTTGCCACTGTGTTATTGGTAACCCGTAAAATAAATAAGTCACCCACTACATAACTAACAATAGCTAATACCGCTGAAATCCCTAGGATATCAGAAGCGCCCAAATCGTAGCCCAACGCATCGATAATGCCCAGAACAACAACAGCTGCAATAAACTTCATGGCAATTCTTAAAATATGCCTCATTTTTTACACCTCCTTTGTGTATTTTTCGATAATATCTTTTAAGATATACACCGAGATAAAAGGAGGTTTCAGGAGATTAAATTGGATGCTAACTTGAAGTTATAAAAGGTGTGTGATGGTCTAAGTGGAGGTCATTTTTTTTATTGTTGTACTAAGTACGTAAAGGGATAACGTTTTCCACCAAATTGTTACGGTAAATTCAAGTTTATTATGGCGTGCTGATATAGGTATTTATACTACTAAATTCAAGGGGCGTAACAAGGTAATGGTTCATTTAACATGATAAATTTCAAAGTGAAATTTTTAGATGCCTCGTGTTAACAATTTGATAGTAATTTTTTTCTGAAGGATTTTTGTAGGAATAGCACGGCGAAATGAGTCTTACTGTCCAAGTAAAATCCAAGTATTAATCCCTTTAGCAGCATAGATGTAAAACATTAGTAATATAATCATCATTTAAAACAGTTAACTTTAATTTTTGAATGTTGTCTTATTCGTGAGATTTCAAATATGTACGGAGTACCAGGTTTATTGAACAAAAGGGCACTGTGACCCATCAGGTTAGCATAACTGGCCTCCACCCCTTGGATAGGCATGACGAAGGAATGAGGTGGCGATTGACCCGTTGAGACATGGGAGGGAAAGCCTCAAGGGGCGGCATGGAGATGTACATTATATGGTAAAATATGGAGTGGTAGCTAACTCCTTTATTTAACTATGCCTTCACGAAGCCAAATGATCTGAATTCATTGCAATTACCCGTCAATCTATTTATAGGGGTTATGAAATCCTGCGAATAAGTGAGCATTCAAGAGATATTCGTATCAAACTGAGGGAGTTTAATAAGGGGAAGGATATAATTGATACCGTCTGGTGTAGTACAACAAAACAAGAAAACTATCATGGAAATAGAAAAGACCGATTCACCTCCCCTTGCTATACTAAGTTAATTCAAGATAAATATTTTCTTCAATATTACTTGACGGGAATATTCCTGTTTGTTTATATTTTAATCAAGGGAATATAATTCTATAAATCGTGGTGTAAAGATGAATACTACATTATTAAGTGCTCTTGCCGAGCCAAATCGATTAAGGATTGTTGAACTCCTTAGAGACGGACCTCTCACCGTGGGAGAAATTGCAGACCGACTTCAGATTCGCCAGCCATTGGCATCTAAACATCTAAGTGTGCTTTATAAATCAGGAGTGGTGGAATTTTATGCCGATGCAAATCGTCGAATTTATAAGCTTTGTTCAGAACCCTTTAAGGCATTAAACATTTGGTTGGAACAGTATCGTGAAATATGGGAAGAAAAACTCGACAGCTTGGAACTTTATCTGAAGGACCTACAAAATAAAAAACAATAATTGGAGGAATAAAATGTTTACAAAAACCGAAATCACCCGTAGTTTCAACGCTCCTCGCGAGCTTGTATTTAAGGCATTTACCGAATCAGAACATCTGCAGAACTGGTGGGGCCCAAAAGGATGGGCTTTTGATATTTCTAAGTTTGAGATTCGCCAGGATGGTGTCTTCCATTACAGCCAGACATCTCCTGAAGGTAATGTAATGTGGGTCAAATTTGTTTATCATGAAGTAAATGCTCCAGAGAAACTCGTTTACACCTCTTTCTTTTCTGATGAAAAGGGTAACATCGTACGTGCTCCTTTTAACGACAACTGGCCATTGGAAATTCTCAATACTTTTACATTCACCGAGCATGAAGGTAAAACAATACTTACGATGATTGGGACACCTGTATCCCCAACTAAGGAGGAAATGAAAACTTACGAGGAGTCGCAAGAAATGGTTCAGGAGGGCTTTTCAGGAACCTTCATTCAACTGGCTGATTACCTCTCAAATATTCAGAAAACTGATTTAGGTCGATGACGAACAAAAGAACAATGAGAACACTGTTAATAGCAGTGTTCTCATTGTTCTTGGTAATTATTTATTTTTACTGATTTTAAACGAACGGGTGCTTTAGTTGAACTAAAAAAGTGATTATTTAAGAATGAGGGTAATTTTATGTTATTCCATTAAAGGGCGCTTTTCTTTAAAAAGAAGGCGTCTTTTTGTAATGAGTCTGATTCTAGAATAATACATTGAAGGGGTTGGAATATGTTAAAGTGTATAAGAGATTGTGAAGGTTTCTACTTAAACTATAGGGGTGCTAGAGTTAAAGATCCATCTGCCATTTTTGGTGGCTTTTCTTATTGAACTAAAGGGCAGTTTAGTGGAAGAGTGTAAGAAGGAAGAAGATATTTGTTTTTTTAAACCTGAATATATATATAATCTAAAACTAAGGTTAAGGTGGATTCGAAATGGGCAAAAGAGTTCAATTCGACTTTGAAATCGAGTTTACGAATGGCGGTGGAATTCAAGGGCAGGAATTCCGTCTTGATATTGATGGAAATGACATTTCTGACGAAGAGTTAGCTAGGTATATTGTTGAAGATATGAGGTTGTTAATGATTGGTAAAGTAAGGATACTTAACAAGAAAATCATAAATGAAAAACATAAAAGAAGACCTACTGACTATTAGCAGCACATTATCTTATTTCTCTACTGGTTTATCTTATATGACTAAAGGTGTGGATTGTCAATACTAAACTAGACAACTTTATTAAGGTGTTCAAGTTTATAATCAACAGAACTTACATAACCAAGTGTTCCGTGAATTCGTATGTGATTAAACCAGTGGACATAGTCATGTAATTCCCTTGTTAATTCTTCTAAACTATCAAAATGTCGTCCTTTAACAAACTCTGTTTTAATGATTTTGTACGTTGCTTCAGCTACGGCATTGTCATACGGGCAGCCCTTCATGCTTAATGATCGTTGAATTTCAAACGTCTCTAAAGCATCGTCAATCAGTTTATTGTTGAACTCATTTCCACGATCCGTATGAAAAAGCTGTATTTTACGGAGGTCCCCTTTCATGGAGGCGAATGCTCGATAGACGAGTAATGCATCTTTATTTGGACCTGCGCTGCAGCCTACGATTTCCCGATTAAAGAGGTCGACAAATACACATACATAGTGCCATTTTTGATTGACTCTTACGTATGTCAAATCGCTTACTATCGCTGTCATTTCTTCTTCCTGGTTAAACTCGCGGTTTAGTTCGTTCTTCTGTTTTGATTCATTACATGATTTCGTGTGAGGCTTAAATTGAGCTACGGTATAAGAAGAGACAAGACCATGCTCTTTCATAATTCGCCCAATTCTTCGTCTAGAAACGATGAGTCCACGTTTTTTTAATTCTACTTTGATTTTGCGAGTTCCATAATTTTGACGGCTCGCTTGAAAAATCTCGATAACGTCGGAGGTAATATCATCCTCATTTGCTCTTTCTTTCGCTTCGTAATAATAAGTGCTTCTGTGAAGTTGAAGGACTTTGCACATTGCTGATATCGAGTATTTGTGTTGGTTATTTCGAATCACATTTACTTTCGTCCTAGTATCAGCGCTGCTTGCTTTAAAATGTCGTTCTCCATCAGTAACTGCTTGTTTTCCTTACGGAGTTTAATCAGTTCAGTTTCTTCCGGTGTTTGATTGTCTTTTTCTTTGAATGATCCACTTGTCTGACTTTGACCCACCCACTTATCCAGTGATGAAGGGGTCAAGTCATATTCACGAATAATTTCTTGTCTAGGCTTGCCGTTCAAATAAAGCTGAACGATCTGATTCTTGAATTCTTCTGTGAACTTTCTTCGCTCTCTTTTGGTCATAATAGATTCTCCTCAGTAATAGTAACTGTAGTCTACTTGACCTTAATATTTCTGTCCAGTTAACTGTAACCTATCCAAACGTGGCAGTTCAACAAGAAGGAGAAATAGAAACTTATATAGAAGTAGTGTTCATCAAGAAGTAAATTGGAGAGGGTCTTTATATCTATGCCCAGCGGCATAAAACAAGCCTATGTTTTTCGCAGGTTACGTGTAACTACACTACCGAAGGTAGAGTAAAGATACATAAAAGTCTAAAAGCGATTAACAAAACTGTCTTATCCTCTATCATGAGAAGTTTTATTCCAAATCGGACAATTGAATATAATGACAATCGAATAAGTAAGTTCATCGCTCAGTATGGTAAATGCGCAATATCAGGCGTGGAACTAGGTATTAATGATTGGCACTGTCATCATATGAATCCCTATCATCTTTCAAAAGACGATACCTATTCAAATCTAGTAATCCTTCATGAAGCAGTGCATAGACTGGTACATTTAACTGGACATACGGAAATTTTAAAAAGTTTATTTTGTTAAATGCCCTTTTTGAAACAATTTTTGTATCTCCAGTTACCAAGTTCTTTACAAAAGTAAAACTCTATAAATTAGTTAATTTTAACGAATTTCAATTCTTTTTATATTTTTTTTACAAGGCTTTTTTTTTATATGGATTTCAATACCTTATTGAGGGTAAAAGGAAAATTAACTAAAAGACTTGTGAACTAATTCACTTAAAGTAACGGAGTGCAAGAGTTGAAGATTGGGTTGCGGCGGCAGCCCTTTTTCTTGTTCCAATAACGGACAGGTTAATTGAAGAATTGAATAATAACCTAACAACTATGTGTTAAGATATAAGGCATAATTAATGAAAGGGTTGAAAGAAAATGTCAAGAGGGGAACACTTACTGCAAGAACAACATGGGACTATAAAGAAAGCATCCTCTTTTTATGAGAACCAAATGCTTAATTACCTAAATGATAAGATGACAGATTTTATAGTTAAGCAAGGTATGATGTTTATTGCAACAGCTGATTCTAGTGGAAACTGTGACTCCTCTTATAGAGCTGGCTCAGTAGGTTTTGTAAGGGTTATTAATGATAAAACATTAATATATCCTGAATACAAGGGGAATGGTGTTATGGCAAGTTTAGGAAACATCATTGAAAATCCCCATATCGGATTAATGTTTATAGATTTTTTTGAGCATTCCATTGGGTTACATGTAAATGGTACAGCCTCTATTATAGAAAATGGACAATTAGCCTCATTAAAGATGACAGAAAAGATAATGAATGATATTAAAGTAAAAGAAGGTAATAGACCAGAACGTTGGGTTATTATCAAAGTTGATGAAGCTTATATTCATTGTTCAAAACATATCCCAAAGCTAAAACAGATCGACAAAAAAATATATTGGGGAACTGATGATGAGAAACAAAAGGGTGGGGATTTTTTCAAAGCAAAACAAAGTAAAAAAGATTAAAAATAATAAAGCTAGCGGGTGCGATTGCTTAACAAAGTGGTCGCTTTTTTCTTATTCAAGTAACGGGGCAGGTTAGCATTCCTGTAGAGAGT
>NZ_JAGGQR010000073.1:0-14671 GCF_018613205.1 Bacillus sp. ISL-46 | reverse complement strand
TAACTTTCGGGGGTCACCTCAGATTGGGTTCGTTGCCTCTTTTTTTATAGCGATCATTTAACTTGCTCGTGTCTCTGGTGAAAGACTGCGAATTTTTCCATGATTCCTTTTCTTCTTCGTTTTCGGCTCGCCAAAATTTGGTGCCTTTATGGTCAATGCGATGAGTAATGAAACTATACTCAGTACAGCAATAAGCTTAAAGGTAGGTATGAAACCACCTAAGGCAGAAGCAATAAATGATCCGGAAATGGCTCCAATTCCGAAGCCCTGATAAATGATTCCGTAATTTTTGCTCTGATTTTTTAAGCCAAAGAAATCAGCTACAATTGCAGGGAATACCGTAATATTACCGCCAAAACAAAAGGCAATTCCAGCGACACAGATAAAGAACAAGGCATAATTAAGTTGCACAAAGCTTAATACTGTTACTGCTGCAGCTGTGACAAGAAGTGCACCTGATACCACTCTTAAACGGCCCACTTTATCTGATAAGGCCCCGAGGATGATGCGCCCGCTTGTATTAAAGATGGCAACCAATGCTACAGCATTACTTGCTGCTTCAATATCAAGTCCTACCAATCGAACACCAATATCCTTCACGATCCCAATCAAGAATAAACCACTCATGCAGGCTGTAAAGAAAATAAAGAATAATAGATAGGCTTGCTTCGTTTTAAGCATTTCTTTAACTGTATAATCTTTTTGGATACTGCCACCAACAGTTTGCGGCTCATGACTCATTTTTGCTTCCCGGACAAGGAATGAACCACCCACAACCAAAATCATAACAATTACTCCCCAGTAAAAAAAGGCTTGGGACACCCCAATAGATTGGATAAGTGAACCGTTAATGAACTTGAATAACAAACTTCCCGTACCGTACGCACCAACAGAAATTCCAGAAATAAGTCCTTTTCTCTCCGGAAACCACTTAATTAGATTAGATAAGGATGTGATGTAAGCAGTACCATCTGCTGCCCCAACGACAACCCCTACTAAAATATAAAGCATCCATAATGACGATACCTGGGAACTAAGGATTAAGCCTGCTCCCAGCACAAGACCTGCACAACCAATTACACGGTGAAGCCCCCATTTATCCTGTAGCTTCCCGGCAAATAAAGTAGAGAATGCCAAGGCGAAGCTCGTAATTGAAAAAGTAATAGCAACTGAATTTAACTTCCAATGAAAGAGTTCTACTAACGGCTGGTTAAAAAGACTCCACGTATAGATGGTACCTAAACCCATCTGTACGATAATAGTTCCTAACACAATCAGCCATCGACGATCTGTATTTGATTTCATTGCGGTCTCCTCTTTTCTCCCATATAAAAATGATCATGTTCAACATCAAATATCTTAAATTGATTTTGTTTACATCATCATCATAGCATCGAAAAAAAGAAAGAAACCGATTTCAGAACGAGATGCCTATTATTCGGAATGAATGGAGGTTATAGATGCATAATTTGTCGAAACGCTTTCACTTTGCTTCGGCTTACCGGAATTTCCGCTGTAAGATCTTTCAGACGCAACATGTAGGTCTGATTAAACCATGGAACAATTTCACGGATTTTGGTCAAGTTAACTGTATACGAACGGTGACAGCGAAAGAAAATATCCTTTGGTAGAAGGGAATCAAATTCTGTTATGCTCATCGGCATGGTGTACTCCTCCTGTTTGGTATATACCAAGGTAACTTTTTCGTTGGCGACAGCGTAATAGATATCATTCGCATCTGTTACGATAATTTTATCGTTCTTTTTCAAATTGATTCGATTAGAAGCCTGCGTTGGGATTTCTCTTTGCTGTCCTTGAGAATTCAAATGAGATTTAAGGTTTCTATTCGGGAGCGTTATTTCGACGTGATCTCGTTTAAAGGCAGATTCCAACCTACTTAACATCCCAGCAATCCGCTTCTCGTCATAGGGCTTTAAAATATAATCAAAGGCCTCAAGTTCAAAGGCTTGTGCTGCATGCTCTTTGTAGGCAGTGGTAAAGACAATATAAGGCCTTTTTGTAAATTTACTTATGGTACTCGCTAACAACATGCCATTTAAGGAAGGAATATTAATATCTAGAAAGATTACATCTATTTCATGCTCCTGCAAAAATTTTAAAACATCTAAGCCATCATCAAAGAAATTAGTCACTTCAATTTCACTATAGGCTTCCACTAAATACTCCAGTTCTTCACGAGCTGGAACTTCATCTTCCACAATAATCGCTCTCATAGGTTCTCCTTTACGATATCAAAAAAAACTTCTGTTCCTGGTGACAAGCGGTGAATGACCAATCCATGACCATAAATGAGTTTCACTCGCTGGTGAACATTGTACAAACCGATTTTGTTGGCCGGTACATTATCATGCAGCAAATGCTGAATGACATCTTCGCTAATTCCAGCCCCCGTATCCTTCACACTAATTCTTATTTTATTTCCCATATCCTTAACCGTAATCGTCACCACCCCTGGGCCCTTTATCGTTAAGATCCCATGGATAATGGCATTTTCGACCAAAGGCTGGATAAGCAGGCTCGGGATATTTACATTTACTTCGTCAATATCGTATTCTACCGTTAACCGGTTGCCAAAACGCGCCTTCTCTATTTCAACGTAATCACGGACTTGCTCCAATTCTTTATGGATATCAATCAATTCATCACTAATTTCTAAATTGTAACGCATATAGCCTGAAAGATTAATAATCAACTCGCGTGCCTTGTCCGGATTTCTGCGTGTGGTGGAGGCAATTGCATTTAGGGCATTAAATAAAAAGTGCGGATTAATCTTCGTTTGGAGCGCCTTCAGCTCCGCCTTGTTCGCAGCTTCCCTAATTTGTTCAATCCGGGAAACCTCCATAAGTGTGGAGATGATTTGCGATAGTCCGATGGCCATCGTTTGCAGCGAATAGGTCATTTTATAGGCTTTGCGGTAATAGATTTTAAGTGTTCCCGTCACCTCGCCATGCTCCTCAAAGGGAACAATGAGCAGGGAGTGAATTTGGGGTGTATGGTGATCGGCCACTTGATTCCGAATAATGAATTTCCCGCTGTGAATCGCCTCTTTTGTCAAATCACTAATGATTTCCTGCCCGATTACATATCGTTCTTCACCAAAGCCAACATAAGCAAGCACATTATGCGTATCTGTAATCGCAACGGCGTCGGCCTTGATATCATTTTTTATAATACGGCAAATCTTCTTCAAAGAATCAAAATTAACAGATCGAAAATATGGCAATGTCTTGTTTGCAATATCTAAGGCTAACTTTGCCTGTCTCGCTGCAATCAATTCCTTTTCACCTTCGACGCTCATCACAAGCAAAACAATTAGGCCAATGTTAACCTCTCCTGCAATCATCGGGAAGGCGATTTTAGAAACAATGTCCAAACCTAGTTCATATGGATTCGCCATCGCAAGAATCAGCACCATCGTCAAAATTTCAGACAACATTCCGGCTGCTATTCCATAAATCCAACGCAAGGACCTCTTCACTCTTCGGTTAATATAACCCGAAACAATTCCCGCTAAAATGCTTGTAATAAGACATGGGATCGAAGTGGGTCCACCAATATCTATTAAATATCGATGGACTCCTGAAACAATCCCGGTAATAATTCCTACCCAAGGTCCAAACAGGATTCCACCTGAAACGACAGCGATGATCCTGACATTCACAAGCGATCCTTCGACATTAATCCCTGAATATGTACCAAATATGGCAAATAAGCAAAACACAAGGGTAATGACCACACGCTCGGTGGGAGAATGCTGGTCTTTTTGAAGAGATTCCTTAAATCTCGGGATCCGAATCATAAAGAACAGACAAATCAAGAGCAAGGCAGCTCGTTCAAATAAATGGATCAGCATTTCTAATGAGGTATTCATCTAAAGTTCCTCTCTTTTTATATCAAATCTTTTGTCTATTTGATTTTCTTTTCCTTCACAATTAATCATACTACCAAAACCTATATCATCAACCAAAGTGTTTTTAGCATTGACTTCCATTTGATAATATGTCCTCCGGATATTGGCAATACTTTTATGTTTTCCGTTCCGATATTGGTTGTTATAATGGAGGTTATGAAATACTTAGGGGGATGTCACAATGACTACATTTGAAAAGTTAAAACCTATTATTGCAGACCAACTGGGTGTGAAAATGGAGAATATCAAAGCGGAAGCATCATTCAAAGATGACTTCGAAGCTGATTCGCTTGATATGGTGAACCTGACGATGGAAATTGAAGATGAATTCGCAATCGAAATTAGCGACAAAGTTGCAGAGACGCTTCAAACGGTGGGAGATGTCGTAAACTATATTGAAAATTCACGTTAACAAATAAGGAAAAGGCGGATGGCCCAACGCAGGCGGACGTATCGCAGAAGGCATCCGCTACAATGGATTATTCAAAAATACTCTTATCGGCGCAGAATATTTCCTTTATAATCCTATCTCATTCTTTCGGCATTTTGCTCATATCCATATACAATACATTCCACCGATGACCATCCAAATCAGTAAAACCGCAGCCGTACATCCATCCTTGGCTCTCTGAAGGCTCTCCAAATATTGTACCGCCACCCTCTACTGCATTCTTTGCCATTACATCTACTTCTTCTCTGCTGTCGGCATCCACGGATAGCAATACTTCCGTAGCTTGCTTTGTATCAACAATTACCTGTCTGGTAAAGTTTTCGAAAGTAGAAACTGGAAAAAGCATAACCGTAGCATTATGATCCCCGATAATTAATTGCGCTTGATCGCTATTGCCATGTTGCTCATTAACCATAAATCCTACTTTGCTATAAAACTCTTTTGATTTATTGATGTCTTTTACCGGCAAGTTAATCCAAAATTGTTTTGGCATTGTTATTTCTCCTTTTTTACTATTCATCCGATTTGCATGGCTATTCGAATATTTTTGAGTGGTGTTTATACCGCACTTATTTTTACTTCTAAATCAATTGTAATTATACCATATTATGTAAAACTCGTAAAAGAGTCTATTTTATGTGGTGCTTCTTTAAAGAAAGGCTTTGTTAAATTACGTTGTTGATTTATTATGAACAAGCGCACCTCTTTAATGGTAATAATTACCTCATTGGCGACAATACTCCAAAAAAAAGGACCAAAAATGTTTCCAATCAGGCTTATTGGCGACATTATCTGGGTAAATGGGGCCAAAAATATTTCCAATAGAGCTTATTGGCGACATTATCCCGGTAAAAAGGGCCAAAAATGTTTCCAATCAGGCTTATTGGCGACATTATCCCGGTAAAAAGGGCCAAAAATGTTTCCAATTGAGCTTATTGGCGACATTATCCCGGTAAAAAGGGCCAAAAATGTTTCAATCAGGCTTATTGGCGATATTATCTCGGTAAATGGGGCCAAAAATGTTTCCAATCGGGCTTATTGGCGACATTATCCACTCAAATGAGTAATAAAGATCCCGTCAATTGAAAAGCAGTTAGTTTTGTAAGTCTATTTATCTTCGCTGTTGGGGGAATTATGAGGAATATTCCTTTAAGCTGACAAAATCGGATTAGATCCCAGGGTTACCTTAGGGCCGGTTTTTTGTTATCAATAAAAAATAGAAGCAGAGAAACGTGATTTTCTCTGCTTCGTATTTTTTAATTTTCTTTTTTAAGAAAGGTACTTTATTTTTTCTTGAATAGGAGTCCTTTCTTTTGGTTCATTGATTTCTTCTGGATACCCTACACCAAAGATCCCGATCACATCATACTCATCCGGAACACCTAGAATTTCACGGTTTTTCGGAGCACCCCCCATGGATGACCAGAATGTTCCAACCCCTTCTGCCCAAGCGGCTAAATTAAAATTTTGTACAAAGCAGGCCGTAGCATGTGCGTTTTCTATTTTTTCAATTTCATTGGCACCGTGTTTGGATAAAATGGCAAGTACAACAGGTGCATGGAAGAAATTGGTTTTGTGGTTTAACTTTTCTCTTGTCTCCGCACCAACCATATACACTTCCCATGGTTCGGTCATTTTATGATTGGGAGCCATTGTGCCGGCTTCCAGCCATTTGCTGATTTGCTCTATAGTGACCGGATCTGATTTGAAATTTTTTATATTACGTCGAGAATAGATAATATCGATGATATCCATGAAAATTTCCTCCTATTAGTTCTAATCTTCTCCATAAATCTGTCCTGTACCTTGTAGCGCTGAAAACTTTCTACTTAGGTATTCGTTTGATATGTTTTCTCACTTCTTGTTTGACCACTGAATCAAGTGAGCACTTCCGCTCTTAATGATTTCGGCAAGTTCTGGTGCAAGTGAAGGCTCGTGCAATACTCTACTTACTGCGTATTGAAACTCCAATTGAAATTTATCCATCTCTTCGCGCAGTAATCCAGCTTCCTTCGATTGCTTCCACATTAAATGAAGGCGCCATTCCTCCCAAAACACCTGATCTTCATCGTCAACCGTCTCTGACAGAAATTCCAAGCCATCAGGAGTTAACGTGCATACTTTTTTATCTGTTTGTTCATCAATTGAGATCAAACCTCTTTCGGATAAATCCTGCAAAGCTGGATAAATTGTTCCTGCACTCGGAGAATACACACCTTTACTCCGCTCTTCCAGCAGCTTCATCACTTCATAGCCATGTCGCGGCTCCTCCTTAAGCAGCTGGAGGACTGCTATTTGAATAAGTCCCCTTCGTTTTCCAGGCTTCTTTTTTCCTTGCTTCCTTTGATGAGATTTTTTTTCGTGAAAGTGGCGTGCTTGGTTTAAACCTTTTTCAGTAATTGAAAGCATCCCTTTTCTATTTACAATCATTTCTTCGTTAAGCAAATGCTCAATGATTGTATCGAAATTAAAGATTTCCTCACTAAGTTCCCCAAGCAAGTCTTCCCTGCTTATATCCTTACGACTCACAAATGTAAGGATTGTTAGAATGTCTTGCTTTTTTATACCTGACATACCAGCCCCCCATTCCTTCGCTATTACGATAAATTTTAATCGATATACATTGATAAAGCAATAGATATATCGATTATTTTTTTCGATATAAAAATTTCCTATCTTTTCACATTTTCCTAATATGTTCTCAGTTTGTCCAATTAACAAAAATCAAACGACTATTGCTTCCACTTTACTTAAAATAACAGATAAGTAAACGATTGATAGATGAGTATCCCCATAGCTGAAGCTAGGGGTTTCGAAAGAATAGGCTTTAAAGCCGCATTGTCTTTACGAGGGCTACCACAAGTCCCGCTACTACATCAGACCGAGGTCTTCAGCTTTGCATTTCTCTTCTTTATGATGATTATTTTTCGTGGGGATTGGAGGAACTGTTTTCTCTCCAGTCCTTCGAAGACATCATTGGTATGTTTACGGACAATATTAAAAGCTCCATTCACATCGGCATGGATCAAAATCTTAGAACCTTTGATTTTGTAAAAAGCTCGACTGCTTCTATACCCGCTAAAATTAGTTTGGTGCTCTTCCCCGTAAGTTGGAATCGGGTCATGATTCAAGAAACTAGACTTGGAGGTGTAGCTTTCTTCTCGAACAATGAATTGAATTCCATGTCGCTCTGATTTGTATCGAATCATTCCTATGAAAGTGGTATATGGGATTTGTATGAAGGTTTGTTTACTAGTCTTTTGCATATCAACCTCCATCTTCCAACCCTTTTTTTTTCCAATGATGATCGTATCTATGGATCTTTCTTTCGCAATCTCCACCACTTTTGCGCTGGCCTTATGTAAAAAATCCATGACTCGATTGTTCCTTTTTCGGTCTAATGAAGTTAATCTTTTGCTGTTAAACTTCCGTTCCTTTGGTCCTTTACCATTTCAAAGGATACTCATGTATTTCGCTCTTAATTTGTTATAATATTGATTGATCGATTTTAACCATTTGCCCTTGATAAGCAGAGGCTTTAGCCCCGTGTTATCGATGATAGTTGCCAGGTTATCTACGCCCAAATCAATACCCATTACTCGTTTCGGCTAATTAAAGGAGCTACGTTATTTACAGAAAATATCGTTGCCCTCATCCCTCTTCATCATCCATTATCTGATCGGGAATCGATTCGGTTACGGGATTTAAGAAATGACCCATTTTGTGTCCTGCCTGAAGGATTTGTATTTCGCGAACAGGTTGTTCAAGCATGTAAGAATGCAGGTTTTTCACCACAAATCGCTTTCGAAGGGAAAGATATTGATGCATTAAAAGGGTTAGTGTCTGCTGGCTTAGGGGTAGCGTTGATGCCAGAGATGACATTGGTAGATAACATACCACGGTCCACTGTCGTGATTCCCATATCAGATACGAGTCTCACACGCACAGTCGGTGTCATCTACCCGACACAACGTCAACTGCTCCCGACCGAAGCATTGTTTTATGATTTCTTACTTGAAACCTACGAAAGGTTAAATGAGTTTAGAAAGTAAAAATTTCGTGAAGAACATTCTCCGGGTCGTGCCAGGCACGGAGATTAACAATATTCTTAAGAAAGAAACGTCCAAACTTCCATTGTTAAAAAGAAAAAGCTACCTTCGTGGCAGCTCGATCTTCCCTTCTTGGATCCGTTAGCAGAATACCAGTTATTGATACAAAATATCGTCTCTTAGTGAAGCTACTTGAGTTAAAGCTGTATCTATATCTATTTCATTCACTCCAAAGTGAGCAAGAGCATCGTGAAGATGTTTTACAATAGCATTATAATGGGCTGGTTGGAGATTCATTCCTTGATGAGCTTTTGCCATAGATTGACCAGAATATTGATTTGGACCGCCTAATGCAAAACTAATAAATTTTGACTGATGAGCTCGTTGTTTTTCCATATCCGTTTCTTTAAAAAAATGATTAACTGTCTCATCCTTAAGAACCAACTCGGAGTAAAAATAGTCCACAACTTTTGCAATCGCTTCTTCTCCGCCAACTTTTTCATAAAGTGTTTGTTCCATATATTCACTCCTACTTTGAATTTAATAGAAGTATTTTCTGCAGAAAAATTGTTATTATTCCTTATCTAAAATGGGAATGTGCAGCAGTCCACATTAATGCTTACTACTCCAGATAATTTATGGAACAAAAGATATTCGGGCGTAGTTTTGCCTATTCTCGCAACGCATCCGCAATGTTAATGTCTCTCATATTTTCATATATTATTTGGGTAGCGATGGGATGAATAACTTAAAGAGATATCGTTTCTTTTTAATTTTATTATTTGGGCTCATTATCCTTACTCTTATAAACCAATCAGTGGGATGGAACGCATTTCAATTAACAGGAAAAAGCATTTTAATCGACAATTGTTGAATGTATGATACAAAACTTTATTTAATCTGCACACAGATTTTACAAGGCTTTAATATTCAGATGATATGCTTGCTTTATCAACGAATGAGGAGGCAGTAAAAATGAATGTGCGTGCAATATTTATTGATATGGATGGTACACTACTAAACGCCTCAAACAACATATCCCGCCGAAATATGGAAGCCATTTATACACTCATAAATCAGGGAGTCAAGGTTTTTCTAGCTACTGGTCGACACTATGAAGTAACCGCTCCCTACCATAAAGAAATTGGATTACGAACTCCAATGATCTGTTTGAATGGTGCAACAATCCACGATGCAGAGACAGGAAGAGCATTGCAAATGAAAACCGTCCGACTGAACGAAGAACGATTCCACCAATTGACCGCTGAATATCCTTGTAATGTTATGATCCATACAGCAAATGGGCTTTATTGTAAGGAAACAAATGAAGAAATCGATTATTGGACAAAAGTTGGGCAAATTCCGCCACGATATATTGGAGATTTAAGACAGGCAAATTATCAAGATGTTCTTAAATATAGTGTTCGAACAGGTGCACCACGTCCTGAATTATCCGCTTTCTTTAAAAAGGAAGCAGAAGTCATCAATTGGAATGACGGGTTTGAATTGGTTGCTCCTAATGTTTCCAAATGGTCTGCTATAAAAAGCTTACTTCGCGCCTATCGATTTAGTCCAAATGAAGTTGTAGCGATTGGAGACGGACCCAATGATTTAGAGATGCTTCGTCATGTCGGTACTGGTGTGGCAATGGGGAACGCCAGCGAAGAGGTTAAATTAGCAGCTGATTTTGTTACAGGACACCACGAAAATGATGGATTAGCTGAGTTTATAGAACGTTATCTTTATAAATCCTATGACTCATTTGTGATTTAGGGTTATTTAAAAATAACTTCTTGCAATAAAAAAATGGCAGGTGTGATCTATTTTGATAGATTCATACCTGTCTTTTTTATTAACGATATTTTAGTAATCAGAACAGAAGAAAAAAGAACTAACATTAAAGCCTTTTTTATCAAATAAACCCCTCCTTGTTATTATTATAAATTAAGTGGATGGTTTTTTCTTCCTTTTTTATCTTAAATTAAACAAGTTTAGCTTTAGAAATGTGCATATTTGACTTGTTTTTTCGGTAGACCTCATATTTTTTTAACAAAATATTATACTTCATTTCTATTTTTAAATGTTTCAAGTGTATACCTCTCGGGTAGATATACTATAAATGCGGATGTACTTTATATTCCACATTAACTATATTTTAGGAGGTATGATAGAATGAGTATGGAAAAAAGAATCGTTGGAACCTTTAATTCAGAGCAAGAAGTCTTGTATGCGATTGAAGAATTGAAACGTCAGGGGCATCGTGAAACAGATATGATGGTAGTGGCCGAAAATAGAAGTCGCATTCCATTGGTCATTTCACACACTGGAGTCATGGTAGAAGCGGATATACAAGTGAGTACCTTAGCAGGTGTTATGATGGACAGCTTTTTTACCATAATGACTGCAGGAATGGGCGGAGGAAAGGTAAACACTCTGTCGAACAGGCTTATTGAAAGAGGACTACCAGTATTTACATCAAAACTGTGTGAAGAGGAAATTAATAAAGGGAAAATGATTTTGCTGGTTGATACGAATGGAACTTACGACAGCTCTGTTAATAAAGCACACTATGAGACTGAAAGATATGAGACTGAAAATACAAGCGCCGTCCAACTCCGTGAAGAACAGCTTGATATCATAAAAGAGCGTGTCCAAGTCGGCGAATTACAGCTCCATAAAGAAATAGTTGAAGAACAGCGAACAGTGCAAGTTCCACTTATTCGAGAAGAAATATATGTAGAGCGCCGTCCTGTCATTAATGGAAAGGTTGATGGCAGCCCGTTTACAGCGGATGAAATTATTCGTATCCCCATTATGGAAGAACGAATAGAAGTAACGAAAAGACCGGTAATCGTTGAAGAAGTGATTGTAGGCAAGCGAAAAATTCAAGAAACAAAGCAGGTACAGGATATCATTAGAAAAGAAGAAGCGCGGATTGAGCGTTCTATCCCCTCGCCGATGGAAGAAAAGAAACTGGTCACCCAATTGGCCGTTGTAGGGCAAGAAGAAGTTATTACGGAAAGTCCCAATATTTTGATTGTGGAAGGAAATCCCGATATTGCAACCATAATGAATGAGGATAAAAAGCAAGAAACCCGCGAAAAACGCACAGGTTCCCTCGCGGTTCAAAGTGAAAAAAACAAACCAGAATCATCTGCCAGTAAAAATGAAAAAGCGAGCGGGACGCTAACAGATTCTCCTGTTCTTAAGGAGAATGAAAGTGAAAGTTATGTACCGGTTTCAGCAGCTATTGTAAAAGATGAAGCTTCTCACAATAATGAAAATTCTTCTTTAGATGAGGAAAATAAAAATAATAAAAATCAAATGAAAAGACGAAAAAATAATACTCAGTAAATAGGATTGGATAGACTATGAAGTTCTTAAATACGATAAAAAAAGCTGATTTCAAATCACTAAATTGTGATCTTTTGAAGTCAGCTTTTTTCTGAGGATTTAAATAAAAAACTGTAGGATTCTTACCTACAGTTTTTCCACTAATATTGATGTTGTTACAACTTAACCCATTACCTTCACCTTGTATTTATTAATCTTTTACATACCACTTGAAACACTTTCTGTAGAAATTCAAAATCATATCTTTTCACATGCTCCTAATAATTTCTCAGTCTGTTCAATTAACAAGAACATTTCATCCCAAGAATTTTGGGTATTAATATTCTGGGAATGCGCCAAGTTGTTTCTTAATTTTTCTAATTGTTTGAAATAATGGTTACCCTTGCTTTTTGTTTCAATACCCAAACGTTCCCTTAATTGTTTCTCATTAAGGACAATGTCTCTTTTATCACAAATCTGTAGACAATCACTTAATTGAATCGCTTCATTTTGTGACTTTCTAAGAGAAAATAATTCCTCAGCTAAGCTAATTCGATTGGTACTTAAATGTGTCTTCCAGGTATCTTCAGGAAAATAATGATTAATAATCCGATAAAGGTGCATCTCTAATAATGAAATCAACCCAAATAATAACATTCGAATCGGAGGTTTCTGGAGATCGGCTAGTGTCACAACTTTTGTTACCCTATTTCCTTCTAGTATAAATATTCTTTCTATCTCTTTTAAAAAAAATAACGTATCGATAAGTGGTGTTGATTCCGAGACAAGTTCCGTCGGACTAAAACTCCGATAATATTCTTTACAGGATCCTTCCTTCAATTCATTTCTTACTACATAACCAATGACGATTCCGTTATCTTCAACACCCAAAACATCATAGTCTTTTATAACCATCATCCTTTGAATCATTTCGGCATCGTCATGAAGATTACACGTATCCATAGTTTCTGAAATACTGTTCACCGTGATGTTTTGCTCGTATAAAGAACGTAGATTTTTATAAGAACTCACCTTATCACGCTGTTGCTTTGGAATAAATGTCAAAACATTACCCTCCTATTTTTATGTAAATGACAGTACGGCAACGATTAGTCTGGCAAATACAATCGTATCATTAATGTTTCAAAAACACTCAATATGTTTTCTGTTGAACTTAAACTTTTTCTTAATTCAGAAATTAAAGGTAGAAATTGATACGAATAACCTTGATAAACGCACAAAAAGAAAGAGCGTGTTTTGAAAAAAAGATTGATCAAAACACGCTCTTAATATATTCAATTGTATCATTTTTTAATAAAAAATTTTGATCATTTCTGTGATCCTTCCTCAATTAAAGCGCCCGATTGCTGAAGAAAGAAAAAACAACGTTGATTTATTAACGATGTATAAAATCATGCATAATAGAGAAATTGTGAAGCGAACGAAAAGTTGGTTTATTAACGTTTTTAAAATCTATCCAGTTCCTAAAATTCACTGATTATGTAAAATAGTTCATAAAACATAAAAAAGCTAGCTATATTAAGCTAGCTTTTTAACCTCATGGCGTTTTTCTATACGCTTTTCAATTTTTTCGATTGCTTGTTTATCTTTAAGTAATTCTAGCTTATTCTCTTTTATTAACTCTTCAAATGATTTTTTATGCTTACGCATTATAACACTCTTTTCTTTTTTAGATCGGTCTATTATAACATATCTGAATAATAAAACAATTCCGTTAGTTAAAAATAATAGAAAAATTATTTAGAATATTATTTTTCCTAATTAATTACCGACAAGCTTAATTATATAAATTAAAGATGAATATATAATACACCCGCAAATTAACCTATAATATTCTACTTTCTTATTGAACAAACCTGCCATTTATCGGATTAAAGACCAAGAAAAATGGACTGCTGAAACAGTCCATTTTTGTTCAATTCTTGCGCCCGATTGTTGAAAAAGAAAATAGGCTACACTCTTTATGTAAAACCCAAATTTTTAATAATAGATGAATATAAATTTATATAACTTGTGATAATAATAAAGTATTCCTTATTGATAGAATCCTTTGATCTCGTTAAACAAAGTTTATTTTTTACGAATTCTTTCTATGTAGAAAAAAACTTTAATCCAGTTTGATTGACGACTTCAGGCCAGCTTAACTTTAACCTGCGACAAATGGTTGTACTAAAAACTTGTCCTTTCTTCTTCAACAAATCATAATCCCTTTGGTTGGTTGAACCAATCCGTAGCAATTCTGTTTTCAACTCTTCAAGTATTTCTTGTTTTGTTTTCAATCTACTCACCTCTTTTTTATTTACAAAAAATCGAGCCAGAAAGATTGATAATGCATGTTTCCGCTTTAAAATGTTTTTTAGGTGTGGATTAAATTTGTTATACAAAATATTGAGATGTCTTACCATTTTCATCTATATAATCAATTACTGACTTATTTTCAAGAGTATCTTTTTTAGCTTATTTGAAAAGGATTTTTAGCGTTTTTTAGATCCCTTAACCTTTCTTTGATAAACTCAATTTGTTCCTCGGTAATAATAAAATCCTTAAGACGATCCTCAAAATGAGCAATTCGTCTTTCTAATTCCTCTATAGTAAGGCTATTAGTATTCTTCATAAATCTTCCAACTCCTTTTATTTGGTGGGACCCCTGGACTTGCTGGGGCCAATGCAACGCAAATTGCTTTTAAAGCTTCCAAAGGAAATTAACAAAGAAGGGCCAACAAGGACCCCTCTATTAGGAATTAAAGTTACAATTTTACAAATTTATATTACTCAGCAAGATTTAATACAGTTACTTTTACACGCGTCATCGATTCAAGGCTCTTACGGATACCTTGCGCACCCATTCCGGATCCTTTAACACCGATAAATGGGAAATGATCCGGG
>NZ_JAGGQR010000072.1:0-10088 GCF_018613205.1 Bacillus sp. ISL-46 | reverse complement strand
TAAATAAGTGTTTCTTCTTATTTAGTGAAAACTGTCTACTTTAGTTTAGCAGTCACAGCATACCGGGCATACCTAAACTAATTAACAAAAAGGAGATTTATCTGCTAGATTTTTTTTTGCAATTTTTTTAGAGGCTAGTTTGGGATATTGAAAATACTTGCTCTGCCAATGGAGTGGTACTCTATAGGATATTGTTTTACATTTTCTAATGTATAACAGTTTCGACCATCAAAAATGACAGGTTCATTCATTAAATTTGCAAATTTATCTAATGGAAAATCAATAAATTCCTTCCAATCTGTTAAAATGAAAACAACATCGGCCTCTTGAAGTACTTCCTCCATGTTTTCACCGTACCGGACTGTTGGATTCAATACTTTTTGTGCATTTTCAATAGCGATCGGATCATAAGCAAAAATGTCTGCACCAGAATCAATTAATTGTTTTGAAATATTTATACAAGCTGATTCACGAACATCATCAGTATTTGGCTTAAAGGAAAGTCCTAATAATGCACATTTCTTTCCTTTTAAACTTCCAAACCGTTCTTTTGCTTTTTCAAGAAGTAGCAGCTGCTGCTTTTTGTTTACCTCAATAACAGAGTTTAAGATTTTAAAAGAATAATTCACGTTCTCTGCCAATCGAGCTAGTGCGATTGAATCCTTAGGAAAACACGACCCACCATAGCCAATACCTGCCTCTAAAAATTTTGAACCGATACGCGAGTCTTGTCCCATTCCAAAAGCAACATCTTCTACATTGGCACCAATCCGCTCACAAATCACAGCAATTTCATTAATAAAGCTAATTTTCGTTGCTAAAAAAGCATTTGAAGCATACTTAATCATTTCAGCACTACGAATATCCGTCTTGAATATGGGAACGTTAAATGGTTGGTAAATTTCTTCCATTATTATAGCAGCATGATCTTGATTCGTTCCAATAACTGTACGATCATTATGGAATGTATCATAAATTGCAAATCCTTCACGTAAAAATTCTGGATTAGAAACAATATCAACCCGGACATTTTCTTTTAAATTTTTTTGAATAATGGAATGAACAAGTTCATTTGTTCCAACAGGAACGGTACTTTTTGTAACTACAATTACATCATGAGTAACATTCATGGCTATATCTTTTGCTGCCTGCCTAATATATTTTAAATTAGCTGAACCATCTATATCTTGGGGAGTACCAACAGTGATGTAAATGACTTCAGCGTTTTTTAACCCTTCGGCATAATCTGATGTAAAATGAAGTCTTCCATTTTTGATGTTTTTGGTCATTAATTCCTCTATACCCGGCTCATAAATAGGGGGAATTCCGGCTTTCATTTTTTTTACTTTATCTTTATCTACATCAATGCAAATTACGGAATGTCCAATCTCTGCCAGGCAAGTGCCAGTTACAAGCCCAACATATCCTGTACCTATGACAGCAAGATTTCGCAATTATTATCTTACCTCTCTACAAGTTGTTTTTTTAATTCTTAAGACGATTGAATCATGACTACTAATCTATTGAAATTTTAGCATTTTAAAATGAATTTCAAAATTTCTTTATACATATTCATTGTTAGTTTTAGACTATCCTCTTGTTCACGTAAATCTTTAGCGTGCTACGTCCCAAAAAACCTGCTTCCCTAGTTTTGACAATTTTTTTCACTACATCACCGTCAATCATTTTCTTAAATTAAAAGTTACATTTTTAATGATTCCTGCTTTATATACTTATCCAACAGAAAGCTATTTGATTGTGTATTCATATCAGATTCTTGAAATTATAGTTTTAATAATAGTGGTTCAATGGAGAGAATTATCCCAGTCTTGTATAACAGAAAAATGACTCTAAGAAAAGTATTTACATTAATAACATACAGGATAAAGATCATACACTAGTTTTACTATATTGTTAAACTGGTAATTTTTAACTAATTATTAACTTATTGCACATTACAAGCAATTAGGAAACAACTGAAAATGAATATAATCATTTAGAAAAAATGTTAATAAGAAGGTACTTGAGGGTAGGAGGTTAACATCTATTTAGAAGACTCATTTTTTTATTTTACACTATCAATCAAATTGTAATAATTCGACAAAATTTGCGAATCTAGAGTGTCTCCTTTCTGTTTTAATTCAGAAATTGATCTTTTTCGCTGTTCAGCTGACAACATCCAAGGCTTTTATCGCCCCCAATGTTAAAATCATATTGAGGTTTTGTTAAAAGTAATTACTTATAAAGTGCTAATACACCCAAAAGATAATTATAAGTTGTAATTACTGTTAAATAGGTCTTCATTAAATGCTTCCTCCTATAATATGCCTAATATATATTCATTCAAAATGAAAAAGGGGTAGGGGGGTGCCAAGTTTGGGCGTTTGTCACACTGGCGTTTGCAAAATAGGGATAAGGTTTTTGATGGAGAACAAAAAGGGCCTATTATTTAAAAGAATGGAAAAATCTTTATAGTATCTTAAAAAATAAAAAACTTATTTCTTTTAAGAACATGAACCTTGGAAAAAGTTTTCAGTATTATTTGAGACAAAAGTGCTCTAATTATGATCATGATTACAATGCACCTAACTTGGGTGACACAATATATTTAAGTTATGATATTCCACAGTCTGAACAAGTTGTCGTTATAGATAAACCCATGGCTTTCGAGTAAAGGGTAAATTTTCTTATAATTTAAACCATCAAGTAAAATAATTCCATTTATTTTACCTATATGGAAAAGAGAGTCTATTCTTTTTAATTCTGCTTTTACATCTTTAGATAGGTATTCAACAACATGAATTCCGGAGTTGAATTCAATAAATTTCTTATAAAATTCACACCCTTTTTCAGGGCCAATAACGACAAATTTTGGTATGGAGTTTCTTTTTTTTATAAAAATTGAATGAATATTTCTAGATACAATTAACATTGACTCCCTACAAGTTTCAGTTTCATCTTTTCTACTTAATGAATCATAATACACTCGATATTTGTATAAAACCTTATTTACCTTATCTATATCACCAATCTCCATTAACTTTATCCATAAATCAGTATCCTGGCCAATTTTATACAATTCACAATATCCCCCTGCTTTATAGAAAGCTTTTTTCGAGAATAATATTGTTCCATGAACAATTGGCGGTGCCACAAATCGAAACTTCCTAATCTCCTCTCTTGAAACACACGAATTACTCCATTTCATACTTTGTAAAGTATTATTATCAACGGGATTTTTACCTTGGATTGTATCTATAAGTGTACCTACTCCTACAATTTGCGGATTTTTCGATAAATATTTTATTTGTTTTTCAAAGCGGGTGGGCAGACTAATATCATCCGCATCCTGGCGAAAGATCCAATCACCTTTAGCGTTTTTTATACCGTAGTTTAAACAATATGTTTGCCCTTTGTTTTCGTCTAAGTGATAGGCTACAATCCTATCATCATTATAGCTTTCAATAATTGATCTGGTTGAATCATTGGAACCATCATTTATTATAATAAATTCAAAATCCTTGAAAGTTTGATTGAGTATGCTTTCAATTGCTTCTGCTAAATAATCTTCTCCATTATAGACAGTCATTACTACAGAATAGCTCAATCTCGTTTCCCCCAATTCCATCTTTGTGTAGCTTTTTCACACGATTTCAGCAAAAAATCTTTCAGTAATGTTTTAGTTTTGTCGGTTTCAAACTCGTTAGTATGTTTGGAAATGCGTAATAATTTTTTAAATGGTATAATATTTTTCCACAACTCATCAGATGAATCCCAAATTGAGAGCAAGGATAATTCAAGGGTTTCTAACCCATATTTTTCGAAAATTATTTTATTAAATGGTTGTGCATTCCCAAATTCATTTCTAAAGGAGGAAGGATGCTCCTGATGAAAACCAACCGTTTCACCAACACTTGTGAAATGAACCCCTTTCCTATATAACCGGTAGCCAAGCTCCCAATCTTCGCCGCGAATAATTCTTTCATCAAACCCACCTGACTCAAAAAAAGTTTTTCTGGAAAGGGCTACACATCTTGTTATAAATAACAGCCATGGAGCAACATCTGTATTTAAAAACTCTTTTCTTAATTTGTCTCCCAAATTATCCTCACCCAAAATAACATGATTTAATTTGGAAAAGTCAGCCTTTAAAACTTCAGGTGTTATAATTTGAATAATCTGTTTACTTTCGAGTAATGATTTATTCCTAATCTTTGTTTTACTTAAAAAACTTCGAAGTTTTTTCTTTTCCCCATCGGAAAAATTGGGATAATACTGTGTAAATACTCTGGTAAAACAGTATGGGGTCCCACTAATAACATGATTCGGATATTGCAAAAAAAGTTTATTAAATATATTCAAGAACTCGGGAACCACTAAGAAATCTGAATCACAAAAAATAATATATTCACCTTTTGCTTGTGTTGCACCCAAATTACGTGCATTTCCTTGCCCGCCTCTTCTTTCACCGCTACTAAAATATCGAAATTGAAATGGTGGAGAATAATTAGCAAGAAATTCTTGGGTTCCGTCACTTGAGCAATCATCAACCACAATGATTTCAAATTTTTGTTTATCAAAATTTTGATTTTCAAACGATGCTAAAGTCAGTGTTAATTGTTCTAAACGATTGTAAGTCGGAAGAACTATACTAAATTTATTTTCCATAAATTCACACCTAGTTTATTAATAAATTACATAAGGTAATTGTACTTTTTGGAACTTAAATTAACAGTCCAAAATATACGGATTGGTTTAAAATAATTCTGTCATTTGCATTGTCACATGCATTTCACACTTATTTCTGATTAAAAATTAGGAAATCTTTGAGCATTGTTTTAATAATATCTTTGTGTTGAATTCCACCAATCAACCTGGTTAAAAAATTAGAAAAAGTTAACCCAGAAATATTGGGAATTGAGAATACTTTATACAAAATTATCTTGTTTTATTTCTGTGAAATGAACTTTATTACCACCCCTCATCTCCGAACAGTACTAATATATTCATATATTGAAAAATAGTATGGGCGTTCATTAAAGAAAGGTTTAAAATGGGATTTTAATAAACTAATTTATTAAGATTATGGTGCAAAATAGTACCTTTTATAAAAAAGATACTTTATAATTTTTGAATTTAAAAACGTCTTTTTAGTGTAGTTTTACAGTTCCTTGAAAAAACATTTACCTGAGTAAAAAATAGCGCCCAGGCCATAACTAACCGGGCAGTAAAATTAAGCCTTTTTACTCTCTTTTTAAGATTTAGCTCATGTATTGACCATAAGGGTGGGGCAACGGCTCGTTACAGCAAAGATTGAGGGTATTGCTGAAACTACGTAATAGCTCTATTCGAATACGATGTCCATTCTTAATAATCCAATCTTTAACAGAATAATAGATCCCATTAGGAGGCTTAAAATCACACAAAAAAATCCCCCATTGTCTTAAAGTTGAATATTTGTTATTAATAAACTCTGAGTGAGCTAATTTTATTAATGATTAACAGAATAAAAGGTACGTACATATAATAATTCAAGTTTAAGTTCTTGAAGGGAAGTCGAAACGAAACGTGCTTGTTTCTATGGTTATGGCTGTATATTACGGAAAAAGATTTTTAAAAGAATCCTTCGAACATGCATTAAAGCAAACCTATTCTGAATTAGAAATGATTATTGTAAATGATGGTTCAAAAGATCTAACTAAAACAATATTAGAAGAGGTAAAAGACGAACGGGTTAGGGTGATCCATTTAGAGAAAAATCAAGGTGCAGCACATGCACTGAAAATCGGAATTGACAAGCTAGGGGCGAGTAGATTGCCATTCAAGATGCAGATGAAATTAGATATCCCGAGAGAATTGAAGAACAGGTAATGTATGTTAAGATACACCCGGAGTTAATAGGAGTAAGAACGTTAGTGAAATGTATTTCCGGTAATGCTAATGTTTCGGAAGAGATTTATGAAGAATAACAAACAGCAGAAATCTACAAATATCAAGAAATGAATTATTGGGGATGCCATAGTTCTGTCATGTTTTCCAAAAAAGCTTTTTGGGAAGTTGGCGGGTATGATGATAGAAAGGACAAAACATAATCTTACTTAGTACGGTTGAGTCTTAAACCATATAGTATACTAGATCACTATTAAAAAGAACACAGGACTTGTTGTTGATAAGGATTTTTTCTAAGCTTTTGTCCAGAAGAAATTACAGAGGGGGCAAGGCCAGTGGAGGAGTTGGAGCAGCTGCCGCAAATCATTGGACGTCAGCTTTCAAATTTCCGCTAAATTATTTCGCCATATAATTACAGATATCCTCTGGTGGACAACAAGAAGATGTCCTGATATCAATAGTTGAGAAGTATCGACTTTGATCCGAGAGTTTCAATCAATGGAAGATTAGTTAAGACACTTGAATGGAATATGAAAGGTCAATAATGGCTAGTTCATTAACCTTTACAAATTAGTATTTTAATGATCAATAAAGATTACAGAAATTGGTATCTTATAACCGGTAGTGACGTATAAAGAGACTCCAACTTGAAAGTTAGACTGTGAAAAGAGGGTTGTGTGGAAGGATGAATATCAAATACAGCGTTGTAATTCCTGTATATAATCGGAAAGAACAGTTACTTCTCACGCTAACTGCTTTCGAGAGACAAACCTATCCAAGGGGAAACTTTGAAGTCATTGTCGTGAATGATGGTTCTACGGATCATTTAGAAGAGTTTCTGAAAGATTATAATAGTTCATTTAATTTAATCTATAGAAATATAGATTCACGTAAAGGGCCTGCAGCAGCAAGAAATTTAGGCGTTAACGAAGCAAATGGAGAATACATTATTTTTTGCGATCCTGACTTTTTAGTCTGTCCAAACTTTATAGAAATTCATGATCTGTATCATGGACGTTATAAACGAAGCGTGGTATCTGGAACACCCCAATGTTTCAAAGGAGTATATACACATTATTATCCCCAATTTAAGGAGAGGGAGAAAAGAAAATGCTATGATGTACTCTCTAAATCAGGTCTATGGAAAGATGAATATCTGCAATCCTATAATTTGGTAGAAATTATTACCCAGCAAGATATAAGAGAAAATTTTTCTAATCTTTATCAGGTAATGTCAAGATTGGATCAATTTTCTGAAAAAATGAAGACGGAATATACAAAAATAGATGTGGCACCATGGATGCTATTTATTACACGCTGTGTTTCCTTGAAGAAAAAGTATATTTTAAGAATAGGTGGATTTGATGAAAATTTTCCTAGGGGTGAGGATTGGGAACTTGGCTATCGCATTCATAAACAATTAGGTCTCTCATTTATTCCTATCAAAGAAACTGTAGGTTATCATCAAGAACATCCCTCAAGTTTTCGTTTAAAAGAAAATCGAAAATATTTATTTCAGAAACACGGGACTGAGGATTTGGAATTAACATTATTGACTGTTTGGAAAGCTTGGAAAGATGTACATCACTATAAAAATACACTACGCTTAATCCAAAAGTTTTACAAGAAGTCAGAACAGTATAGGGATGTTTCTCACTGTTTAAAATTGGCATGTCAAAAAGCTGTTGATAGTAAGTACTTTTCATCATAAGGGCGGAATCAAGTATGAAATTTAGTATTATCATTCCAACATACAATAGGATTAAGCAGTTGCTTCTCACGTTAGCCGCTTTTGAAAAGCAAACTTATCCTATGAATCAATTTGAAGTATTAGTTATTGATGATGGGTCTACAGATAATACATTAGAGATTTTAAGCAATTACGATGCACCTTATAACCTTCGCTTTTTTACTTTAAGCTCTAGAAATGGCCCTGGTGTGGCTAGAAATTTGGGGATACGTCAGGCAAGAGGAACCTATGTTATTTTTTGTGATTCAGATTTCTTGGTATTACCGGATTTTATTAAAACCCATGATTTATACCATGCTAAACACCAAAATGCTGTTATATCGGGTACTCCAAATTGTTATAAAGGAGTTTACACTCAATTTTTTCCTGATTTTTCAGAATGGGAAAAAGGCGCTGCACGGTCAGTATTACAACGATTTCAGCTTTGGGATGATGGTTATTTAAGGTCAAAGGATATTGTGGAGATTATTACACCGGAAGATATTCGAAATAATTTTAAAAAAATAAATCAAGTGATGTGCCATTGGGAAATCATTTCCGATAAAAATAAAGATGCTTTCTTACAGACCCAAATCGCACCATGGCTGTTATTTATCACTCGATGTGTATCGGCGGAAAAAGCAGTTTTGGAGCAGCAGGGAGGGTTTGACGAGCGATTAGGATCTGGTGAGGATTGGGAATTGGGGTACCGAATATATAAACAGGGACTTTCTTTTGTCAGTATTAATGAAACAGTTGGATATCATCAGGAGCATCCTAGTGGGTATAGAAACTATGTAAAAGAAGAACCTTTCAGCAAAATTCTTCTCGAAAAGTTTGGAAAAAATGATCCGGAGTTGCTGTTGCTAACTTTATGGGATTCTTCAGATGAGCTATGGAGGAATATAGGTGTCTATAAAAATACCTTGGCCATAGTGAACGAGAAACAAGATTCCCTAAAGCATAAAGAAATAGTTAAATCTTTATTAAAAGCTTGTAAGATTGCTTCTTCGAAATGGTTGAAATGAAATGGTACGGAATAAAAATAATTTGTATACTCAACAGTTAGAGTAAATCAAGGAGGAAGTCCATTAGCTCTTAAATTGTATTAATTATAGTGGGAGGATCATATATGTTGTTTTCTGTTGTCATGGCCGTTTATAACGGGGAGGAATATTTAAAAGAAGCCATAGACAGTATACTGCATCAAACATACACGGACTTTGAATTTATTATTGTAAACGATGGTTCTTCAGATAAAACTAGAGAAATATTAAATTTAATTGAAGATAATCGGGTTAGAGTGATTCATTTGGAAGAAAACAAAGGACTTGCAAATGCCCTGAATATAGGAATACAGAATGCAAACGGAGAATGGATTATCAGGCAGGATGCAGATGATATGAGTTATCCCCATCGAATAATGGAACAGGCGAATCATATAAAATCTCACCCTGACGTCATTCTCTTAGGAAGTCACATCAAGTGCTTCTCAGGCAGGACGTCGGTTTCTAAAAAAATATTAAAAATAGTGGAAAAATACTTCAATGGTTTTGTAAACAGAGCTGATCTAAGAAGGGGGCGTTTTATCGGATGTCCATTATCTCATGGGACCTGTACTTTCTTAAAAGAAGCATTTTTCCGGGCAGGGCAATATGATCCAAAATATACAATTGTGCAGGACTATGATTTATGGCTTAGAATGTTTGAATTAGGCGAGGTCGACATCGTTCCCCAAGTTTTATACAAGTATCAAATCAGAATGGATTCTCTGTCTAATAATAATCAATTAAATTTAGGAAACCAGTTGAATGTCACATCTATTAAATATATACGAGAACAATGCTTTCGGGATCATAAGAAGAAACCTGTGTTTTTAGTAATGGGACCTCACAAAGCGAGGGGAAATTTCATTAAAAATATTTACCCAAATGTTGAAATCAAATTATATGATTATGTTTATAAAAAGCTAGTAGACTATTGCGATGAAGCTTATCAATTATTCCTAGAGGGTAAAATACAGGGAATTATTGTAATGGGGCATAGAGGTGATGATAAGATAGTGGATCTTTTACAAACGAAGGGCATGGAATTTAATCAAAATTTATTTAAACTTACTAACTTCATTGTATAAGATGTCTATTTCATCGCTCTTAAATATGTGGGTGAAATAACATTACCGGTTAAAAATATTTTTTTCAAGAGGGCTTGAATCAGTAAAAACTTGGGCAGCTTTATTTGTCTTGCTTAAAATTTTAAAAGACTGATAAAAATTTTAGGAGTAAAGGAATTAATAAAAAATTAAGAGGGGGGCTCGCCCCCACTTAATATGATATTTGTGATTTTTATGATTGTTTTCAAAAATATTCTTAAATTTAATAAAGCTTAATAACATTTGAAACAATTGTTAGACAGACTCGCGTACAGTTTTATAAGGGGGAAGCCACTATAATATGGTACCTAGAGATAG
>NZ_JAGGQR010000071.1:0-16003 GCF_018613205.1 Bacillus sp. ISL-46 | reverse complement strand
ACAATTCGGGTGCAGTTCAAAAACGGAAGGTCGGCTTTTTTCTATAACTTTGTGAAGAGGTACACTTAAAGTAAACTGCCCCATTAGTCCAACAACAAAAAGACTTCTGCAACGATCATCAATTTTAATTAACAAAGCACCGTTAAATAAGTAATTTTTCGCAAAAAAAAATAGAGCTTATAGCTCCTGTTAGTATCAGCTCCGCCTACGCTGAATACCGTGATGACCACCATTGTCATCCGACCTAATTACATTATATTTGCAAACGCTTACAATTGTAAAGGTATTTGCTCAGTGTCTACAAATAAAAAAATGGGGCTTGCTACGACGCAATCCCAATTTCAACAAAAGCACCCGATAGTTTAAGTACACTATTTCACAAACATAATCAAAGAGTAAAATTACTGATAAAAACATCTACCCCATACAAAAGTATCACCCTTTAAAACATTGATACGAGGGATTTATCCGCGTTCAATCTGTATCTGCTTATTTAGACTATCATCAATAAACTTTTTCGCTTGAGACACACCATCCTCGTAATATTCACGGGTTTCCACAAAATATTCAAATAATCCACGATGAATTGTAGGCTGAATTGTTTGCACTTTAATCGATTTGTACTCTTTATACGGTTTATTTTCTGATTCTGGACGAACCAGCTTATTTCCGTATTCAATAAGTTTATTGATCCGAGAAATATCATTAAGCTCTGCATAAAGGGCATTTTTAAATAACATCTTCAATTTAAAGTCTTCGATATCAAAGAAGTTATCGATTTGGTCCAGAGATTTGCCTAGTGGCGCTACTGTCACCAAAATAATCTCGTCGGCTACTACCAACGGAGACAAAACCGGATTATATTGATAAGCTCCATCATACTCCCCTTTAAAGTCTCCATATTGAAGCAGCTGCAAACATGCTCTCACACCATCCGGAGTTATTGGTTTGACCTCAAAATTTCCCCTCTTAGTTAATTCCATTGTATCCCGAGCACGTTCGTTCACATACAAAACTGCCTGATCGTTATTAACATTATAGGCATTCATAATAATTCCCACTTCCTCATTGGTGGAAAAACAATTGGCGATATCATCAAAAAATTGTTGAGGAAATTCAGATTTGTAAATTTTGTTAGGGAAGCAGAAGTTGATCCATTCCTCCGATCTCAAGAAAGGCCAATTGTCAGACAATCTTTCAATAATGTTGAGGTAATTAGGAGAAAATTTGTTAGGAACGCCCAAGTATGCGTATTGCATGAATTTGAACAAAGGTGGGATTCCATTTTCTTCGGATTTAAAATACTCATCATAATGTTTTTCAATAGCATTAGTGTCTTTTTGCAAAAAATAATATGCTGACAATATGGCACCGCTGGTAGCTGAAATCAAATCTGGCTTAACCCCCTCTTTTCGAAGCGTTTGGAGTACCCCAGCCGCAAATGAGTTCATTCCCCCAATGCCTTGTAGAGCTAAAGCTAACATAGTGAACCACTCCCAATTGAAAAAAATTTGTTCTTATCTAAATCTAATTCTTTACAAAGGGAGCGGATACCTTCTAGGTATTTAATAGTTAACATATTTTTAATGTTAAGATAGTTAAGGATTTCCGTCCTTTTTCAATTAAACTGCCTCGTATGTTTAAGTACACTTTTTCACAATCTATGAAATTAAAAAAGGGGTCAGTCCCCCCGGTGCGTTAAAGCTTTAATTCAATGGGGGACTGACCCCGGCGTTGAAACTAAGAAATTAAAAAAACACTAGATATTATCCAGCTTTCGGATAATAACAAGTGTTTTTTTCTTAGTTCAGATAGCTATTTACTTGGTATAGTTCCTAAATAATTAAATAACACCTGTAAAACAAGATTTTTCGGGGCGTGCCAGGCACCGGAACTATTCCTGATCTAATACTCCAGTTGTCTCTTGTGAAGACATTTGTTTTTGCGCTTTGGCAACTTGATTGCTTTCATGGTTGAATTCGTTGACTTCACTGTATTTTTTAATGTTATCTTGTTTCTGTTCCTTTTTAGTAACAGCTTCCGACTTATTCATATTTATCCCTCCCTATCCTACCAATAACTTTTTGAATTTGACCTGAAATAAATCAAGTAATACTCTGATTATTAGAGCAACTTTGTCCTAGAGTTAAAAAATGTAATCAATTGTGTATTGGTCTTAGCTTCATCATAAAACCAAGCTAGCTGTTATTTGCTTCGCATTGGTGTTGTTTGGAAACGAATGGTTTCAAGTACACGAAAGATTGCAACTACTGTATCAAGAGAGGTTAAACATGGAATACCATTTTCAACTGCTTCACGGCGAATTTTAAATCCGTCACGTGCAGGCTGTTTTCCCTTTGTTAGTGTATTGACCACAAGCTGTGCTTTACCATTACGAATTACCTCTAACAAGTTCTCCTCTTCGGATTCGATTTTATTTACAACATTTACAGGAATCCCATCTTGCTTAAATGCAGCAGCAGTCCCTGCTGTTGCCAGGATTCGATACCCAATGTTGTAGAAACGTTTAGCCAGTTCAGCAGCTTCCGCCTTATCTTTGTCCGCAACTGTGAACAATACATACCCGTGGGGCTTGATTGAAGTACCGGAAGCAATAAATCCTTTATACAGTGCTTTTTCCAATGTTGTATCTTGTCCCATAACTTCCCCGGTTGATTTCATTTCGGGTCCAAGTGTTATATCTACTTTTCTTAGCTTTGCAAATGAGAATACAGGGACTTTCACATAAACATTGTTCTCTTCGGGATGAATGCCTGATTCATAGCCAAGCTCCGATAACGTTTTTCCTAACATTATTTTGGTAGCAAGATTTGCCATTGGAACACGTGTAATTTTGCTTAGGAATGGCACTGTACGGCTCGCGCGCGGATTAACTTCCAATACATACACTTTACCTTTTGATAAGACGAACTGAATATTAAGTAAACCTACTATTTGAAAACCTTTTGCAATTCTTGTTGTATAGTCAATAATTGTCGCCTTTGTTTCTTCTGATAGGCTTTGTGGTGGATACACACCGATCGAGTCACCTGAATGGACACCTGCACGCTCAATATGTTCCATAATACCTGGAATGAATACATTCTCCCCATCAGAGATAGCATCTACTTCCATTTCCTGGCCTGTTAAATAACGGTCAATCAATACCGGCTGATCCTCATGTACTTGGACCGCATTTTTCATGTAATGAAGTAATTCCTCTGTTTGATATACAATTTCCATTGCCCTTCCGCCTAGTACATAAGAAGGCCGAATAAGTACAGGGAAGCCAATTGTCTCTGCAATTTTAACCGCTTCTTCTACAGACTTTGCTGTTTTCCCTAAAGGCTGCGGAATATCCAGAGATGCCAATGTTTTTTCGAACTTTTCACGGTCTTCTGCTGCCTCAAGACACTCAAGTGATGTTCCTAAAATTCTCACACCTCGGCTTGCCAATTCTCCAGCCAAGTTAATCCCTGTTTGTCCGCCAAATTGTACAACAACACCAAGTGGTTTTTCTAAATCAATAATATGCATAACATCCTCGATAGTTAATGGCTCAAAATACAGCTTGTCTGAAATACTAAAATCGGTTGAAACAGTTTCGGGGTTACTATTAATAATAATTGCCTCGTAACCGGCTTCGCGAATAGCCCAGACAGAGTGAACCGTTGCATAGTCGAACTCCACTCCTTGTCCGATACGAATTGGTCCGGATCCAAGTACGATCACACTCTTCTTTTCAGTCACAGCTGATTCGTTTTCATCTTCATACGTACCGTAAAAATAAGGCGTTTCAGATTCAAATTCAGCTGCACATGTATCCACCATTTTATATACAGGGATAATTCCATTCTCTTTCCGATATTCATAAACTTTACGTTCTGTCATACCCCATAGTTTTGCTATAGTTTTATCTGAGAAACCGATTTTCTTTGCTTCAAGCAAAACCTCTCTATCGCCTTTGTTTTCTTCCATAACCTTCTCAAACTTGACTATATTGTCAAACTTCGCAAGAAAGAAAATATCAATTTTGCTCCACTCATGAATTTGTTCAATCGTTATACCTCTTCTGAGTGCTTCACCTATGTAGAATAAGCGCTCGTCACCCGCAACACGAATACGTTTTTCAATCAATTCGTCATTGATTTGATCGGCATCTTTTAAATTTAGATGATATACTTTTAATTCAAGTGAACGAACAGCTTTTAATAATGACTCTTCGAGAGTACGTCCAATTGCCATTACTTCACCTGTCGCTTTCATTTGTGTACCAAGCTTACGATTGGCCGATTCGAATTTATCAAATGGCCAGCGCGGAATTTTAGTTACCACATAATCTAGGGCAGGTTCAAACGATGCATATGTTCTTTCTGTTACAGGATTCATCATTTCATCTAACGTCAAACCTACTGCAATTTTCGCCGAAAGTTTCGCAATTGGGTACCCTGTTGCTTTTGATGCTAGCGCGGATGAGCGGCTGACACGCGGATTTACCTCAATGACATAGTATTGGAAGCTCAAGGGATCTAAAGCAAGCTGAACATTGCATCCACCCTCAATCTTCAGTGCACGAATAATCCTTAAAGATGCATTACGCAATAATTGATACTCACGGTCGCTTAAAGTTTGACTTGGTGCTACAACAATTGAATCACCCGTATGGACACCAACAGGATCGATGTTTTCCATGTTGCACACAACAATAGCATTGTCGTTGCTGTCACGCATTACTTCGTACTCTATTTCTTTAAACCCGGCAATACTTTTCTCGAGCAGGCATTGGGTAACAGGACTGTATTTTAAGCCGTTCGTTACAGTTTCAATTAATTCCTCTTTATTGTGGCAAATACCGCCGCCCGTTCCTCCAAGTGTATAGGCCGGACGAACAATAACAGGATAGCCGACTTGTTCCACGAATGCAAATACCTCTTCAACCGTATGAATAATTTCACTGTCCGGAACTGGTTCATTCAGTTCGTTCATTAATGAACGGAACAAATCTCGGTCTTCTGCTTGTTCAATCGCGCTTAATTTTGTTCCTAAAATTTCAACGCCCAGCTCTTCTAAAATACCTGATTTGGCAAGTTCTACGGTAAGATTTAACCCTGTTTGTCCACCTAGTGTCGGTAAAATGGCATCCGGACGTTCTTTATATATGATGGAGCTTACGAACTCAACAGTTAACGGCTCAATGTATACTTTATCTGCCATTTCCGTATCGGTCATAATTGTCGCTGGGTTTGAGTTAACAAGAATGACTTTGTACCCTTCTTCCTTTAATGCGATACATGCCTGCGTGCCCGCATAATCAAACTCTGCCGCTTGTCCAATAACAATTGGTCCTGATCCAATTACTAAAATTGTTTCAATGTCTAAGCGTTTTGTCATCGTTCGTCCCTACCTTCTTCCTTGCTTCCATTAAGTCAATGAAACGGTCAAATAAATAGTTTGCATCTTCTGGTCCCGGGGATGCCTCTGGATGGTATTGGACAGTAAAAGCTGGATACTTGTCATGCTTTAACCCCTCAACTGTCCCGTCATTTAATGCAATATGTGTTACTGATAAATCGGTTCCTTCTAAAGAATCCATACAAACTGTATACCCATGGTTTTGCGAGGTAATTTCTACGCGATTTGTTTCTAAATTTTTAACAGGATGGTTTGACCCGCGGTGGCCAAACTTCAATCTTTCTGTATCTGCTCCGCATGCAAGTGCAACCAATTGATGACCTAAGCAAATGCCGAACAATGGTATTTTCCCAAGCACACCTTTAATCATTTCAATTCCTTCTGTTATTTCTTTCGGATCCCCAGGCCCATTACTTAACATGATACCATCCGGATTTAGATTAAATATTTTTTCTGCCGTTGTATCATACGGAACGACTATAACATCACAGTTGCGTAGCGTTAACTCCCGTAAAATACCGTGCTTCATTCCATAGTCGACTAGCACGACTTTAAAACCTCTTCCAGGACTCGGATAGGAACGTTTTGTTGATACTTGTTTCACCTGATCTCTAGTCCATTCTGCTTTCATTAAATCTGCCACTACTTCTTCAACAATAACATCCATGCTGCAGATTCTTCCTTTTAGAATCCCATGCTCGCGGATTTTTCTTGTAAGCTTTCTTGTATCAATTCCCGCTAAACCTGGAATATCTTTGTCTTTTAAAAATTTATTAATTGGAAATTGACTACGGAAATTTGACGGTATTTCGCAAAATTCTTTTACAATCAAACCATTAATTGTTGGTTCAATCGATTCAAAATCATCACGATTAATTCCATAGTTACCAATAAGTGGGTAAGTCAATGTAACAATTTGACTGCAATAAGAAGGATCCGACAAAATTTCCTGATAGCCGGTCATCCCTGTGTTAAATACAACTTCACCTATCAATTCCTTTTCACTGCCAAATCCTTTTCCAACAAATACAGTACCATCTTCTAAAATGAGTTGTCGTTTCATACCATTACACTCCTTTCTTCCATACGCATTATCCTTCTACCCCGCAATCGTTTGATTAACGCCTGTTGATCTTCTCTTCCTCGTAAAAGGAGGATTCATTTTATAGTATCTGGAGGGCATCACGAGCAATTCCAATGATTTACAAATTGAAGGAGTTCCGCTAAAAATTCTAATATTGCATAAAGTTAAAACTACTTCATTCCTAATTTGTATTTTTACAGGTCACTACCTATAATCTCCTTATTTGCCACTATAATGTATTATTTAAAATAAGAAAATTGTCCACTATTATTAGGTTCTTCTATTATATAATCCTTTCATTCCTTTTCATTTAGAAAAACAAACTTGGTTATTTATTGCTGGTCGAACTCCTCCGTATATATTAAACACGAACAAATGTTCTTACGTATACAAAAAAATAATATGTCACGAAAAGACCACTCTTTAGAACAAAAAACGGTCTAATATGCTATTCCTACGCTAGTCGCTGCTTTCATCATGGTGATGGTAGTCGTGATCGTCGTTTTCAAAATCTTCAAGTTCCTTATCTTCCATTACATAATGACAGGAACCCTCCAGAATAAATCACTTCAATTTATTTGTCTCTATAAATCAAAGCCTTTTGGGTTATTTTCTCTAAATTCCTTTGGCGTCTGCCCATACTTCTTTTTAAAAATCCGATAAAAATAGCTAATATTATCATAGCCCACTTGCTCCACTATAGAAGCAATTGCCATGTCGGTTCCTTCTAGTAATTCTTTCGCTTTAACCAGTCGCCTTTCTTGCAAAAGTTCTTTGAATGTGTGGGATGTGGCCTTTTTTATTGTTTTACTTAATCCATAGTGAGATTGTTTCAATCGAATGGCTAATTCATTTAACGAGGCATCCTTAAATCGATCTTCAATATACTTTAGTGACTCTACTACCAAATAATGATTGATAGATGCCTCTTCTTTTCTCTCTACCTTATCGGAATTCTTAAGGAGTTCAATCAAGAAAAGCCCCATATACAGTTTAATGGTTGACTCTGAGAAAGCAGAAGGATGCATGATTTCCTCAATCATTTTTCCAATCATATCCTGAATAGCAGGTACATCAGCCACTTTAAAATAAAGGAATTGACCGTTCTGCGTGTTGTTATATAAGCTATTAAGTAGAAAATCACTAATTATATTTTCGGAACTTAAAAAGGAAAAAATAAAGTCGAAGAAAGAAGGACGAATGATAAAATTAATGACAATGTCTTCTTTGGCACAGGCCTTGATCTCATGTTCAATATGTTGATTTAATAAGAGAAGTTCTCCTTTTTTCAAGGTTAATTGCCTGCCGCCCACAGTTTGATTCAATTCCCCGGTATAGACAAAATTGACTTCAATATAATCGTGTTTATGTAAAGGGAAATTTACAAATCTTGTGTGCTTACGAACCATAATCATCTTATCTTTGCTTAGGAATTTTTCGCTTTCAATAATAAAGTTTGTATTACTAGTATAAAGTTCCTTGCTTACGTTCGTACGTTGTTCAAGAATGGTTTTCTCTTCATCTGTAATCTGTAAAAGTTCACTTAGAAGGTCCTGGCTCATGTGATTCACCTGTTTCATAGATGGTTTCTTAGTCAAATCATATCATACTTCAAATACCTGCCTAAAGAAAAAACCTGGGCTATGTTTATTAATCCCAGGTTAATTCCAACTCTATTCTTTTAAATAGCTTTTCTTTTTAATTCTTTTGAAGTACCAAACCGATCTTCTTCAATTTGTTGCAATGTTTTTCCATTGGTATTTGGGGCAAGAAGAATACCGATCACACAATGAATGGCTAAGAATACAAGCATCACAATGCCTGCTGTTTTAAATCCTAATTTATCCATAACTGTTGGTAAAATAAATGACCAAATCGCGATCCCTAATCTTACTAAGAAATACATAATTCCTTGGGCACCAGCACGGTATCTTGTTGGGAATAGTTCGCTTGCCCACAAACCATAGAATGCTTGGGCACCAAAGCCGGCAGCACATCCCCAAAGTAGAACAAAAGCAAAGAGTGAGAACCAGTTCATTCCAGCAAATGTTAGAATTAACCAAGCTGCAATACCCATCACAGCTCCTATTCCAAACAAGGCACATCTACTAAATTTGTCCCCCAGTTTCATAAATACAAAATAAGTGGTTGCAACGGTTAAACTCCATAGGAGAACTTGAAGTAAATTCGCTTGATTACCAGATAATCCCCCAACATTTTGATAAATATATGGCATGAAATATCCCATAGCACCTGCAGTTAAATTCCAGAACAAATAAATTCCAATTAATAGAAATAATGCTTCTCGATTTGGTTTCAGGCTTAGTAATTCTTTGAGTACACCTTTATTGTTGCTGTTGCCTTCTTTAGCTTCTCGTTCTTTTCCTTCTTTCCAAATAGCTGATTCAGATAAACCTTGTCGGATGTACCAAGTAATAAATGCAATGATTAATAAGTGGATAAAAATAATTCTGCTTCCTAACAAACCTAGTGGTGTAAGCAAAACGGCAAGTAAAAATGTAATTGCTGGACCCGTTGACCATGCTAACTGTGCAGTTCCAACATGTGCAGCCCTCTTATCGGCTGGTGCTTCTTCTGCAATGTATGTCCATGAGGCTGGTACCCCGGCACCTACTGCAATCCCTGTAATTATTGTTCCGACTAATAGCATTGGGAAGTTAACAGAAACGGCAATCAATAATACCCCAAGCATATAAGCCAACAAGTCATAGGTGTAAATAAATTTCCGACCATATTTGTCACATAAATATCCACCAAACAAAGCTCCCACTGCCGCTCCAAATGCATTAGCACTCACTGCACTTAACAGCCCCACCGCCATATTATCCAAATGAAGATATGCCTGCCACATGGTTAAACTACTTGCTGCCGCGATAATTGATCCAGCTTCAATATAGTTGGCCATTGCAACAGAAATGGTAGCTTTCCAGCCAGTCGTTTTTTTGGAACCAATCTTAGCCATTGTAATACCTCCTAATCATTTGTTTATTACCCAAAAAAAGCAAACGGTTTCATTTTTGTTATTATTTCTAAAGTTGAAATAACGAAAGCAATTATTCTAAATAAAAGACTTCATCTAAATTAATTGAAACAGGGCTATTATCGGCATTCGTCTCCATTATTGGCTCCATATATGCCCACCATCTTTTACAGATTTCTGTTTGCGACATGTGCTCCCATTTCTCTTCATCTTCGATTTCTAAATAGGCAAACAATCTACCAGTCTCTTTATCAAGAAAAATAGAATAATTGTGTGCTCCGTGTGCCTTTAATTCTGCAGCCATCTCCGGCCATATTTCATCATGGCGGCGATTATATTCATCATAACTATCAGGATTGACAAACATGATACTCGCTTTTCTGATCATTTTGATTTTCCTTTCTAGAATTTAATTTACTTATAGCTAAACTATACTCTTGTAAAACGCTTACTTGTAGGAGACAAAATTCAGTAAGGGGTGAAATTATTCAGAAATTTGAAAGGGATTCCAAAACAATAAAAGCCAAGGAGAAATTACACTCCTTGACTCTTACCAATTCTTATTTATTTGCTGACGATTTAAAGTATTGATCCCTGAATTGGGAAGGTGTCTGACCCAGCCACTGTTTGAATAATCGGCTGAAATATTTCGTATCTTGATAGCCGACTGATAAGGAAATATCGTAAATTTTTAAATCTGTTTTCTCTAATAATTCCTTAGCTTTTTCAAGTCTTGCGGCTGTGACATAATCTAAAATGGTCTCTCCAGTTTGAGTTTTAAAATAATCACAAAAGTAGTTGGGATTCATATAAACCTGCTGAGCAATTTTTTTTATTGTAATATTGTCTCCCAAATTATTTTTAATCCACACTTTTGCAATCTGAATAGGATTCTGCTGCTCCTTGTTCAAACCAGCCATTTTCTCCATTACATGTAGAATCCACAATTTAACCCTATCCTTCAATTGAATGAAGTTTGAGGCATGCTTTGTGATATTTAAGGCATCTGTTAGTAAATCCGGATCCTCACTATAGCCATCATTTTCAATCCAATGATTAGCGATTCCGATTAATAAGTAATGAACCGCTTCATTAATCATAACAGGCGATGATAAGGCTTTTACCTCACGAAAAAATCCTTGTAACGCCTGAAGTAACTCATCCTTTTTCCCTTGTGTAAAAAAGAGTATCACTTGTTCTGTATACTTTAGGATAGAAGACGATATCCCTTTTGATTTCTGAGCTTTAATGACTTTAAACAAATCAGCCTGAAAAACTCGATTTCCTCCTTGAATGATTCGAAACTGAAGCAGAGTAAGCAACTGTGATTTCATATTACTAAAAAGAGCAAGATCATTAAATACATATCCAAGGGCAACAGATGCCGTAAAAGGTGTAGCTTTGTGAATAGAGATTCTTAGTTCTTCTGCCAACTGTCGGAAAACCAATGAAAAATCATGATTATTGTCTTTATCTTCGATGTGTAGTAATATCCAATAGCTGAACTTACTGCCTCGCCACCACCAACTAAAGATTTGATGACCTCTAATAGGCACCGCCACTTTTTCTGCTAATATATTTTCGATTTCTTGAGACCACTTATTCCAATCTTCTGGTGAGAATTCTTTCGTTTGTGAAAAAACCTGATCAACACTAATATGAATCAATTGATAACAGCCGCTTGGAAATTGCCGGGTCCAATCGAGATAAGCAATATCTTTTTCTTCCTTCCAGGTCATTTCACTTAAAAGCTGAAGCTGCTTTGTATATTCCACTTGAGATGCTTTTTCCTGCATAGTAAGCCATTCGTACTTTTCCGCGTGCACCTTTTGAATCTTTAGTTTAACTTCATCCATTTGTAATTGAAATTGTTCCTTGTCAATTGGCTTCAGGATATAATTTACGGCTCCGTCTCGTAGGGCAGATTGCAAATATTCAAAATCATCATATCCGCTTATAAAAATGGTTAGGCACGTTAGATGGCTTTTAAGTTTTTTATTTAAGGTTAATCCATCCATTTCTGGCATTCTAATATCCGAAATAAGTAGGTCGAAAGAAATAGATTGGTTTAAAACGGCTTCATAAACTTCTAATCCATCAGAAAAGGTTCCGACGATTTCCCATTCATCACCTAACGAGCGAACCATTCGTTCAATTCCTCTTCGAATTCTTCCCTCATCATCGACAATTACCGTTCTAATTTGGGTCATTTCCCATCACCATCCCCTTGAGGCGCAGAGTAGTTTGTTACGTCGTCCTTTAAAATTGCTGGAATTTGTATGGTAATCTCTGTTCCTTTTTCTATGGAACTCTTAACTATTAATTCGTATTGATTTCCAAACATCATCATCACCCGGGCGTGAACATTCAAAATACCAAAACCGGAATCTCTTTTTCCCATTGGATCTGATTGCAATTTACGATTTAGTTCTGCCAACTTCTCCTCGCTAATGCCTGGACCATTATCGCCGACAGTAAATAAAATATCTTTTGTCCCATGCTCATTAATAATTTCTTCCACTATGATTTTGATACTTAATCCTTTCCGTTTCTCCAATCCATATTTTATAGAATTCTCAACAAGCGGTTGTAAAATAAATTTAGGAGTAAAATAGGCTCCTGAATCCAGTTCCGTTTGAATTTCAAATGTGATTCTATCTTCGAACCTGAATTTCTGGATTTTTAAAAAGTCCTCAATGTGATCCATTTCTTGAGCAATTTGAACGAGCCGTTCTTTATTGCTTAGTGAATAACGAAGCATACGTCCAAGGAGAGTGACCATTTCAACAACCGTTTCGGATTCTCCATCTTCAACCGCCATACTGATTGTCTGCAGTGTATTGTACATAAAGTGCGGGTTAATTTGCGATTGCAGTGCATATAGTTCAGCGTTTTTTTGGCGAATTTCGATCGAATAGTTTTTCTGAATTAACTCCCTGATTTCCTTCAGCATCGAGTCAAAACTCTGTGCCAGGACACCCACCTCATCTTTAGACTGGATTGGGATGGATACGCTTAGGTTTCCCTGTTCTACCTCCTGCATTATGGACCCGAGCTTTTTAATCGGCTTTGTGACGGACCAAGCTAGAAAGACCGAAAGCACCGCCGTTATGATGACTAGCGCAAAAAAGGCAAAAATGGTTACCTTTCTGACTATATCAGTACCGATCGTCAGGTATTTTAATGGAATACTATGAACTAATATCCATTTGTGGCGAGCGGATTTGTTCACGCTAATGAGCGTTTTATCCTTACCTATTCCTGTCTGAAAACTTCCATTAATCAGCGGATAGTCATTTAGCTCACTGAAAACAGAGCCAATTTTAGAGGAATCTGTGTGAAAAATAACCTGTCCATTCTCATCCATCACCCACATCGTTGTATTTTTCTCTTTTTCTAAATCAGCTAAAACATTTTCAATAAAGGATAGTTTAACAGCTAAAAAGAGGGTACCAAGCGACTTTCTATTATCAAAATCTGTTATTTGTTTCATTAGTAATATATAAGGAGGATTTCCTTCAAAATTCAAACTTGTTTGTTTCGGCAGCATAAGTTCAACTTTCTCCCCTAGTGCATGTTCTTCACCATAAGGCAGAGTTAGATTTTGAAGATTAAATCCCTCATAGGGGATCCTTGTACTGACAAAGGAACGATTTTTGGATAATAGGTACGCACCTAATATTTCGGAACTATTATCAAGATAAGTATTCGTTAAGAAACTTTCCACAATAAATTGATCCTGATGTAATTGTGACTGATTCTTAAAGCTGCTATCCCTTAAGACCGACATAACATCACTTGAGCTATAAATTAATTCCGGCAGTCTTTCTAATTCACCGAGACTGTTTTCAATATTATTATTCGCTTGCTTTAGTAGTTTAGGGATATATTCTCCTACTTTTTCTTCAATCGATTTCGTATATTCATAATAACCGAGTACCCCTAATAAACCCATTGGAATAACCGTTAATAAAATATAGGTAATAATTAGTTTCGTTGATAACCGGGAGTTTTTTAATTGTAATTTTTCAAGAAGCTTAGAAATCATATTGATCAATATTCTCCCTTGTAAAATCAATTGGCAGTCCCATAATCACAGTGTCACCTTTAATTTTGATATTGCCAACTTTTCCGATATGCTGCCCGTCCTTTAGCTTGTCACCATTTAATAATTCTTTAGCTAAGCTAACAGTTAAATAGCCTAGCTTTTTAGGGCTCCATAACGTTATCATTTGGGCTGAACCATCTTTTAAATAGGTCCGCATTAAATTCGGGGTAGAGAGTCCTGTTACAGTAACCTTACCAATCTTTCCAGCATCTTGAACTGCCTGTGCAGCTGCAGGGGGCCCAACAGATGAACTGCCTAATATCCCTTTCAAATTAGGATAGTTTTTTAATAGCTTTTCAGCGCCCAAATATGATTTTTGGGGATTATCTTCCGTATCAACTACTTCTACTAAAGTCATTTCAGGATAGACTTCCTCTTGCTGCCTAATGATATAGTTCATCCATTCAGATAAATTGGCCGCAACATGAGAACCGGTCAAGATTGCATACTCGCCTTTTTCACCCATCTTGGAAGCCAAATTGTCCACTAAGTGGCGGCCAAGATTTTCAGGGTCAACCATATTAATAAACAGTTCTCTGTATTTTACATCCGTATCAGAATCCCATGTGATCACTCTAATTCCTTTTTCTCTCGCCTTTTGTAACACAGGACCTAATCTATCTGGATCATTTGCAGAAACGGCCATGAGATCAACGTCTCTCTGAATGAAATCCTCAATAATATTTCGCTGTTGCTTCCAATCGGCTATCGGCGGACCTGTGAATAGAACATTAAGGTTTAAGTCCTTCCCAGCCTCCAATGCACCTTCTTCCACCGCATTAAAATATGGAATCCCACTCACTTTAGGAATAATCGCAATCGTGTAATCTTCATTGCCTTTATTTTGGTTTTTTTGCTCTTTCTTTTGTTCGCCGTTATATATAATTTGATATTTCTCTGAATTTGTAGAATTCAAAGCGCAACCGCTTACAAATATCACTAATAAAAAGCATATCGATAATCTTAAGTAAATATTTGTGTTCAACACCAACACCTCACAAAAGAGCAAATAAATATAAGAAGAGGCCCTAGAAAACAGCTTGGCCTCTTAACATTATATCATATATTAAAATAGTTTTTATGGTCTTGTTATTACTTGAAATTAGAGAATCTCCTTAAACATTGCAATAACTTCTTCTTTTATAGGCTGGAATGGGTTTCCTGGTGCACAAGCATCATTTAAAGAATTAACAGCAAGCTTTTCTAGATCTACCTCTGTACTTGGTACGTAATCTACACTCACAATGATTCCTCCTCTTTTATGTTCAGTATTTCACAAATTTATTTTTAAAATTAAGGGACGATTCCGCCCCCAATAGTAAATCTGGATAAATGAATTAAACTCTTATAAATTTAGAATTCCTGCTCTAGGAACAACCTTGAAAGCGTCCGCAAGATCCTGAAGTTGCTGGTCAGTAATCGTTTGTTTTTTACCACCTTGGGCACAAACAAGGGTATAAACCTGAGCTGCTTTTTCAGCTGTTTCAATTAGTCCAAATGTTTCATCCATTGTTGTCCCTGCTCCGAAAATCCCATGATGTGGCCAAAGGACAAGGCGGACATGTTCCATTTTTTCTGCTGTTGCTTCGCCAATTTCATTCGTCCCTGGAACGATCCATGGAATCACGCCAACCCCTTCAGGGAAAACAACGATACATTCTGTACACATTTCCCAAAGGGTTTTCGTGAATTCTTCTTCCTTCAAACTATGTGTAAATGTCATGGCAATCAAATTAGTTGTATGGCAGTGCATGATCACGCGATGGTTTTTATCGGCTGCTAAGCGCTTCATATGATTCATTAGGTGTGTTGGAAGTTCGCTTGTTGCTACTCCACCATCTTCAAGGCCCCAAAGAATTTCGTAGCTTTGGCCATCTACCGCAATACGAATGACTCCCAGGTTTGAACCCGGATCCTCTTTTACATTTTTGAAGTATTTCCCGGAACCTGTAACAGCAAAATATCTTCCCGCTAGCGTAGAAGCATCAAAATTCATTGGTACTGTTCTCACCACTTTATCAACATCCAAGTAAGGTAAAACTTCATATTCATTTAACAAATAACTAATATTCCCGCCATTACGTTCATCCCAGCCTAATCGGTATAGGTTAGAAGTTGCCTCGATCATTTCTTGTATAAATGGTGCTGTATATATTAAATTTCTTAATGTCATGCTCATGTTTGTTCTCTCCCTTATAAAAAATTGACTTTTATATTGTTTATTTATCTTCTTTACATAAACATCATAACTCCATAACCAACACAAATCAACACAAATAAAGATTATATTTTTGGTTATTTTTGTTTTATTAACATTTTCCTCACAAATATAATTTGTTTTCCTCCGATTAAAAAAACAAAAACAGACCTTTAAGGTCTGTTTCAGATTGTAGACAAA
>NZ_JAGGQR010000070.1:0-25356 GCF_018613205.1 Bacillus sp. ISL-46 | reverse complement strand
GGGCTTAAGCGCCGAGGAGGCTCCCCGCTACGCCCGCGGAAAGCGAAGCGCCTGGAGCGCAAATCAACAAACAAATTAACAAAGACATAAAAAAGACTGCCGGCAAACCCAAGTTTTTCGGATTTGTCGACAGTCTGAAAGCTCCCGCAACCGCGGGAGCTTTTTGTAGTTATTTTCTACAGTTATTTTTTTCCGTCGTTTAACCCCCGTGCCTCTTCCGGGCCTGATAGCTTAGTAGCACCAGGGTAGTGCAAAGCCTGATCACGATCTGACTCCACTCTGCTGCTTTCGCGTAACTTTTTTTCTTGTCGGTCTTTTCCCATTCCTACACACCTCCTCTTAATAAGATGATTCACACAGGAAATATTATTCAAGGAAGTATGAAACTACATAAAGATTACCAATAATGAAAATAATAGGAGGTGTATGAGTTGGAAGGGTTAATCTTTTATTGGAGCTGTTGGGCCTTTTGGATTTACTTAACATTTATCTTAGAAAAACAAAACCCATTTCGAGTTAAACTTGCTGCTATCGTTTTAATTGCACTAATATTATCTAACATTCAATTTATGGTAGGTGAATTTGAAATACAAGCAAGTGGATTATTTATTTTAGGTATCTGTTATTTATTCATAAGCCAGGAAAAACGAGGAGGAATAATTTACTTTTTTATTTGTTCATTCATAATAACAATTGCATATGTAACCTTCCATTTATTTGAGATATTTGATCCAATTTGGATCGTTTTTAAAAAGGAATGGATGATGGGTATAGCATTGTGGTATTTAGCCATACTATTGCAAAAAACTTTAAAAGGGAGATTGATCATAATTTTTGCAGGTGGAATGCAGGGAGAGATTTTATATGCCTATATATTAAATAAATTCCAATTTCCCTATTTGATTGGGGAATTTGCCTATTTAGATGTTTGTTCGTTAACGGCACTTTTGCTTGCAGGATGGAGTACATTGGAAAACGCTGGTACAATATTGCAAAATCATTTTCATTTCTTTGAAAAAGGAAAGCAAAAATCCTCGTAATTTAGAATCTTGTCAAGCTTCCCCATTGCGGGAAAGGAGTATCATTGATAATATAATATAGTTAGGCCCTTCTAGATGACAGAAGGGTTTCTTTACTTAATAAGAACTATAGGGAATTATCCCGCATTAACGGGAAGTAAGACCCCCATGAAGGAAGTTTCACTCTATGCTAACATACTAAATTGTATTTGATTATAGAAAAGAAAGGATGGCGATTGTAATTGGTTAAACCTGTTATTGCCATTGTAGGACGGCCCAACGTAGGAAAATCAACTATTTTTAATCGAATTGTCGGTGAACGTATTTCCATTGTTGAGGACATTCCAGGAGTTACAAGAGATCGTATTTATAGTTCAGGTGAGTGGTTAACACATGACTTTAACGTGATTGATACTGGTGGTATAGATATTGGTGACGAACCTTTTTTAGAGCAAATCCGCCAACAAGCGGAAGTGGCGATTGATGAGGCTGATGTTATTATCTTCTTAACAAATGGACGAGAAGGGGTAACAGCAGCCGATGAAGAAGTGGCAAAAATATTATATAAGTCTAAAAAACCGGTTGTATTAGCTGTAAATAAAATAGATAATCCTGAAATGCGTGAAGATATCTATGATTTTTATTCATTAGGGTTTGGTGAGCCTATTCCAATTTCAGGGGCACATGGACTAGGGTTAGGTGACTTATTGGATGAGGCAGCAAGACATTTTCCAAAAAACAAACCTATTGAATATGGTGAAGATGTAGTCAAATTTTCCTTAATTGGGCGGCCAAATGTAGGGAAATCCTCATTGGTAAATGCTATATTAGGCGAAGAACGTGTAATCGTAAGTGATATTGCCGGTACAACTCGTGATGCAGTCGATTCTCCATATACATTTAATGGGGGAAAATATGTCATAATTGATACAGCAGGAATTAGGAAAAAAGGGAAGGTATATGAGAGCACGGAAAAATATAGTGTCCTCCGTGCACTAAGGGCAATTGAACGTTCTGACGTTGTTCTTGTTGTCATTAACGCCGAAGAAGGAATCATTGAACAGGACAAAAAGATAGCTGGGTATGCACATGAAGCTGGCAGGGCTATCGTTATTGTTGTAAATAAGTGGGACGCTATTGAAAAAGATGAGAAGACCATGAAGGAACTTGAACACAAGATCAGGGAACATTTCTTATTTCTTAGTTATGCTCCAATTGTGTTTTTATCCGCAAAAACAAAAAAACGAATCCATACACTTCTACCAATGATCAACACTGCTAGTGAAAACCACTCGATGAGGGTTGAAACAAGTGTGCTTAATGATGTCATCATGGACGCAGTAGCAATGAATCCGACCCCAACAGACAATGGCAGACGCTTAAAATTATATTATACAACCCAAGTGGCTGTTAAACCGCCAACCTTTGTTGTGTTTGTAAACGAACCTGAATTATTGCACTTTTCCTATGAACGCTTCCTAGAGAACAGAATTAGAGATGCTTTTGGATTTGAAGGAACTCCTATCAAAATTTTTGCAAGAGAAAGAAAATAAAAGATAAGGTGGGTGTGATTTAAATTGAATGCTACTAAAACTGCAATAGCTGTTATCGGAGCAGGAAGCTGGGGAACCGCATTGGCAATGGTACTTGCAGACAATGGACATGAGGTCCGTCTTTGGAGCCATAACGAGGTTCAGGTGAAAGAAATTAATGAAGAGCACACAAATAAGAAATATTTGCCTGAAATCGTTCTTTCAGAATTAATTGTGGGGTATGCTTCATTAAGTGATACATTAGCGGGAGTGGATACAATTATATTAGCTGTTCCCACGAAAGCAATACGTGAGGTAATTGGAAAAATTCGTGCTGTGCAAGCTGGTCCGATTTTGATCGCACACGTAAGTAAAGGAATCGAACCTGATTCATTAATGCGTATATCAGAAATAATAAGAGAAGAAATGCCCAAAGAATTGCTAAAAGATGTCGTTGTTCTGTCTGGTCCTAGTCATGCTGAAGAAGTAAGCCTTCGTCACCCAACAACGGTAACCGTTACTTCAGAAAATATGGTTGCCGCAGAAAAAGTACAGGATTTATTCATAAACAACAATTTTCGAGTGTACACGAATTCAGATATTATCGGTGTTGAAATAGGTGGTGCATTAAAAAATATTATTGCACTTGCAGCGGGTATTACAGATGGGCTTGGTTATGGTGATAATGCAAAAGCAGCCTTAATGACACGCGGATTAGCTGAAATTGCTCGTCTAGGTACCAAAATGGGAGCCAATCCATTAACTTTTTCAGGCCTAGCAGGAATAGGTGATTTAATTGTTACATGTACAAGCGTCCATTCAAGGAACTGGAGAGCGGGAAACCTATTAGGTAAAGGGAAAACCCTTAATGAGGTTTTGGATAACATGGGGATGGTTGTAGAGGGTGTGAGAACCACCAAAGCGGCTTATCAGTTAGCGAAAAAGTATGATGTAAACATGCCAATAACCTTTGCGCTATATGATGTCTTATTTAACGGGAAGAACGCAATAGACGCTGTAGATGTATTAATGGCACGTGGAAAGACCCACGAAATGGAAGATTTGGTTAATGTTTTAGATGAAAGGAATATTGAAGACTAAAAAATGTCCCAAATGGAATTAAATAGGGGCGGGCAGTGTTACTGCTCATGAATATTTTTATTAATAAATAGGCGTTCTAAAGAGGCGCTTTGTGTCTAGATTGCATACAATGCAACGAAGCAACCTGGTAGTTTGACGCTGGAGTATGGGTTATTTAGTCTTTAAAGCTGAAGTAAAGAATTCGCCCCTCTTTACTTCAGTTTTTTTTTGGTGAGGAAGAGAACATGAAAGTTTTTAGTTTAAAATTTTTCTAGAAAAGTTATAGCTTGTGATATAATTAATTTTCGAAAAAGGGGGAGTTTAGTGTGTCACCAGCAATGTTTAAAATGTGGGTGTCGATTGCTGGAATGGGGTTTATGTTCCTTGCGATTATGACAATTTATTTCAGCAGATATAAGTTAAAAGGAGTATTTCGAATTATTACAGCAATTATCGCTTACTTATTAATGATTGTTTCTGGACTAACGCTTCTTATTGTTTTCTTAACATAATCGGGGTTAAATACATAAATAAAGTGGTGATCAAATGAAATGGAATGTGCTCGGTTGTTTTCTAGCTTTAACCGCTTTTTTACTGGCAGGATGCATGTATCCTCAAGAGGAATTAGCGAAGAATCAAATCCCTTATCAAGATCAAATCCAAGCTGTTCAAACCGCTGTGGATGCCTTTAGAGAGGAAAATAGCGGAATCCTTCCAATAAAAACAAAAGAAGCAGAAACGCCGATTTATCAGAAGTATCCAATTGAATTTAAAAAAATCACTCCAAAATATATCGCGGAGCCACCAGGAAATGCTTATGAAAATGGGGGGGGCTTCCAATATGTACTCGTAGATGTGGAGACCAAGCCGACTGTAAAATTATTTGATTTAAGAATAACAGATGTGATACGAGATATTAAATTACGAATTAAAACAAAAGGGTATCCACCATATAAAAAGCAAATTGCTAAAAATGTTTTTTCCCTTGATTTTAAACAGCTAGGATATAAAAAAGATCCTTTCATTGTCAGTCCGTTTTCTAATCAAAATTTATCTTTTGTCATAACTGGGAGTGCAGAAGTATATGTAGATTATCGCCCGGATTTATACCAAGCAATGAAAAAAGCGGACGAGAAGGTAAAATCAGGGGAGGATATTCGCTCAATTTTAGTGAATGATTCAATGTTTGTGCCTGCCTATTCCTTGCCGTATACATGGGATTCTAAGACGAAAGAACCAGTATTTTTAGAAGAATAATGTGCTTATTCTTATATTTAGTCATAACCCTTTTCCTATGAAATATATTGTAGGAGAAGGGTTTTTTTGCTAATGCCAAAGAAAAACATATATTGAAACCCTCCATTATATCAAATGTTCAGACACTACAGATACAAGAGAACCTAGTGAATTTTTAATAAGGGGGTAAAAAAGTTTTCGAAAAGTGTCATAACATTATAGGACAACGTCATAAACATATACTGTCCAAAAATACCTAAAATGGATGTTTAATCCCACTTTACTCTATGATCGGGAGGGGATCACTTGGAAAAGGTTGATATTTTTAAAGATATTGCCGAAAGAACTGGCGGTGATATTTATTTAGGGGTAGTAGGAGCAGTACGGACTGGAAAATCTACATTTATTAAAAAATTTATGGAGCTGGTCGTGTTACCGAATATAAACAGTGAAGCTGAGAGGTCACGGGCACTGGATGAACTGCCTCAAAGCGCTGCAGGAAAAACAATTATGACAACTGAACCAAAATTCGTGCCTAATCAAGCAGCAACTGTTCATGTTGATGATGGATTAAATGTCAATATTAGGCTAGTTGATTGTGTTGGTTATACAGTGCCAGGTGCTAAAGGCTATGAGGATGAAAATGGCCCAAGAATGATTACTACCCCATGGTATGAGGAACCAATTCCTTTCCATGAAGCTGCTGAAATTGGCACTAGGAAAGTCATTCAGGAGCATTCCACTATTGGTGTGGTTGTTACAACGGATGGGACAATAGGTGAGATTCCAAGAAGTAACTATATTGAGGCAGAAGAAAGAGTTATTAACGAACTGAAGGAAGTTGGCAAACCGTTCATCATGGTTGTTAACAGTGCGCAGCCCTACCATCCAAGCACTGAAACGCTAAGATCGAGTTTAGCAGAAAAATATGATATCCCGGTAATTGCCATGAGTGTTGAAAGTATGCGCGACAGTGATGTTCTGAATGTCCTCCGTGAAGCACTTTACGAGTTCCCTGTACTTGAAGTCAATGTGAATTTGCCAAGCTGGGTTATGGTTCTAAGAGAAAACCATTGGCTTCGTGAAAGCTATCAAGATGCGGTCAAGGAAACTGTAAAAGATATCAAGAGATTAAGAGATGTTGATCGAGTTGTCCAACATTTTAGTGAGTTTGAATTTATTGAAAGAGCTGGATTAGCAGGAATTGAAATGGGCTCAGGGGTTGCTGAAATTGATTTAATTGCCCCAGATGAATTGTATGATGATATATTAAAAGAAATCGTTGGGGTAGAAATCCGTGGGAAAGATCATCTGCTCGAATTAATGCAGGATTTTGCCCATGCCAAAGCAGAGTATGATCACATTGCTGATGCCTTAAAAATGGTGAAACAAACGGGTTACGGAATTGCCTCACCAACACTTTCTGATATGAGTCTTGAAGAGCCGGAAATTATTCGTCAAGGTGCCCGGTTTGGCGTAAGGCTTCGTGCCGTAGCACCATCGATTCATATGATCAAAGTGGATGTAGAATCTGAATTCGCCCCAATTATTGGTACGGAAAAACAAAGTGAGGAGCTTGTAAGATACTTAATGCAGGATTTCGAGGATGACCCGTTATCCATTTGGAATTCAGACATCTTTGGCCGCAGCTTAAGCTCCATTGTTCGTGAGGGTATCCAAGCAAAGCTGAGCTTAATGCCAGAAAATGCAAGATATAAACTTAAAGAAACGTTAGAGAGAATTATCAACGAAGGCTCAGGCGGATTAATTGCCATTATTCTATAGGCTCTGACTCCTAATCGGGGTCTTTTTTTTGTGGAAATGAGGGTGTCGTATTTTTGGTTTCACGGACATTAGTGAGAAAAATCTACCAAAATGGGCAAAATAAGTAGAATTTTGTTGAACAAAAGAAAAGATTACCATTATTTAATGAAATCTTCTTGATAAGCTGAATTGATTATGATAATCTTTAAACTGAATTACGTTATAGTGTTTGAACCCTTATTTCATAAGGGTTTTCCTTAAAAAAATAGATTTGAGTTACCAATTTAGCTATTTATGGTTACTTTGGTAATAAAACCGAGCTATGACGTATAGAAATCAGAAAAATTGTTTAGAAATGTAGATAAGTAATCTTATTTACGAATCTTGATAATTTCTTTGGGAGGAGGTGAATGGCATGAACAAGACAGAACTTATTAATGCAGTTGCTGAAGCAAGCGAGCTTTCAAAAAAGGACGCTACTAAAGCAGTTGATGCTGTTTTTGATGCGATTTTAGATGCTTTAAAAAATGGTGATAAAGTACAATTAATCGGTTTTGGAAACTTTGAAGTACGTGAGCGTGCAGCTCGTAAAGGTCGTAACCCTCAAACAGGTGAGGAAATCGAAATCGCTGCTAGCAAAGTTCCAGCTTTTAAACCAGGTAAAGCGCTTAAAGACGCAGTAAAATAATTACATAAATTTATTGCTAGAGGCGAATGCTTAAGTAAAAAGGTCATGGTAAAGTCCATGGCCTTTTTTCTACTTTTTTGCTTGAACTAAAAAGATTGTGCTAATATGTATTTGTCATATATACTTGACTGAACAATAGGGGGAATTTTAATATGTCACAAGTGAATCGTGCCCAAATTGAAGAAGCGGTACGTTTAATATTAGAAGCAATCGGTGAAGACCCAAACCGTGAAGGACTGCTTGATACACCTAAACGTGTAGCAAAAATGTATGAAGAAGTTTTTAGTGGATTAAATGAGGATCCGAAGAAGCATTTTGAAACCATCTTTAGTGAAGATCATGAAGAATTGGTATTGGTTAAAGATATCCCTTTTTATTCTATGTGTGAACACCATCTCGTTCCTTTCTTTGGTAAAGCACATGTAGCCTACATCCCGAAAAATGGTCGTGTTACTGGATTGAGTAAATTGGCAAGAGCTGTAGAAGCCGTAGCAAAAAGACCTCAACTCCAAGAACGGATTACATCCACGATTGCTGATAGCATGATGGAAAAATTAGAACCGCACGGAGTGATGGTGGTTGTCGAAGCAGAACATATGTGTATGACCATGCGCGGTGTAAAAAAGCCAGGGTCTAAAACAGTAACCACTGCAGTCCGCGGTGTTCTTGCTGACGATGCGATTGCTCGGGCTGAAGTGCTATCTTTAATAAAATATTAGTCTAATTTTCCTAAAGTATTTGAGGTGATCAAATGGAAAAACGCTATCCACAAAATAGTGAGTATGTAGTTATTAAAGCGATTGATGATGGTGTCAGTGTTATCGGCTTAACAAGGGGCACAGATACAAAATTTCATCATTCTGAGAAGCTGGATAAAGGAGAAGTGCTTATAGCTCAATTTACTGAGCATACTTCTGCTATAAAAATCAGGGGAAATGCGAAAATTCTTACTCATCTGGGTGAAGTAGAAAGTGAATTGAAAAAATAAGATAATCAGTTCGATTCACATTGTTTTCATCTTATTTCATATGAGCGTAAATGATTATTTTGTGAATTTCTGCCTAAAGAAAACCTTTTATGATATAATGGTGTCTGCCTTGTTTTTAGAGAATGGTTAGGCTTTTCTTTATTAAACGGCATGAATTTTACTATGCAAATAGGAAATAAGAATACATAAAGACATTACTTCGGGGAAGCAAGGGTGATTAAATTGCTGGACATTCGACAAAAATTCACAAATATTAGAGAGCAGGTCGAAAAAAGAGTTTGTGACACATACTTGCTTAATTATATTGAAATTCCGATTATAGACGAAGATAAACTGCTTCTTCTAGTCTCAATAATGGATCGCCTCGAATTGTCATACAGTGATATGCAGAACTACGCCTTGTCAACAATGTTAATTCAAATTGCCCTTGATACCCATGAACATATTACAGATGCATCTGTAGAGGAAAAAAATCGTCAATTAACCGTTCTAGCAGGCGATTATTTTAGTGGCTTATATTATAAGCTTCTAGCAGATTCGGAAGATATATTGATGATCAAGGCACTTTCTAGAGGAATTAAAGAAGTCAATGAAAATAAAATTTCTGTATATCAAAATGAAATTTTAGACATAGAAGAGCTAATGACAAGTATTGGGCTGATTGAAAGTTCCTTACTTGCCCATCTTTCCGAATATTTTAAAGTGGATTTATGGAATGATTTTCTAGAAAACCTGCTTTTATTTAAACGTTTACTTCATGAAAAACGTCAATTTTTACAAACAGGAAGTTCCGTATTGTTCGAAGCCCTAAAATCAATTGTTTTCCCAATCAATAATAATAAGGCGAAAGAGTTGTCTAGGGAACAGCAAAATCACTTATTTCTGTGTTGCGACCATCATCTGGAAAGGTCAAAAGAAGTTATTGAAAAGGGATTAGAACAGTTGCCATACTTAAATGAATTACTTGAGAAAAGGATTGTATCAATCTTAAGCCAATACCAGCCAAATGCAAAAACTTTTGTGGAAGAAGGGTAATAAAAACATGCAGGAATCGAAAGAACAGCGAGTTCACAATGTGTTTGAAAAGATATCTGATAACTACGATAAAATGAATTCTGTTATCAGTTTTCAACAGCACATCAAGTGGCGGAAAGACACGATGAAAAAAATGAATGTGCAGCCTGGTTCAAAAGCTCTCGATGTTTGCTGTGGTACTGCTGATTGGACAATAGCCTTAGCAGAAGCGGTTGGTCCAACAGGTGGAGTTACTGGATTGGATTTTAGCCAAAACATGCTCAATGTGGGTATTGATAAGGTTAAAGAACTCGGGTTAAAACAGGTCAAGTTAGTACATGGGAATGCAATGGAACTCCCTTTTCCAGATAATAGTTTTGATTATGTAACGATTGGCTTTGGTTTAAGGAATGTCCCTGATTACCTGCAAGTTTTAAAAGAAATGCACCGAGTAGTAAAGCCAGGTGGAATCGCTGTCTGTCTAGAGACATCACAACCTACACTAATTGGCTATAAACAGCTCTATTATTTTTATTTTCGCTTTATTATGCCGATGTTTGGTAAATTGCTTGCAAAAAGCTATCGAGAGTATGCTTGGCTTCACGAGTCAGCACGTGATTTTCCAGGGATGAGGGAGCTTGCTAAAATGTTTGAGCAAGCCGGCTTCAAAGATGTGAGATACAAACCATATAGCGGCGGTGCTGCAGCTGTACATATTGGTAAAAAAAATTAATTTATTGAACTCGAAGACAGGATGAAAAGCTGGTGAATTCAAATGAAATTAAAAATGATGTATTCATTTTTGAATTCGGATATTAACTTGATTGAAAAAAAGTTAGAAGAGACTATAAAGGCAGATTCCCTTCTGCTTAGACAGGCTTCTATGCATACATTACAAGCCGGCGGGAAAAGAATTCGTCCTGTTTTTGTTTTGCTTGCAGGAAAATTTGGTAAATATGATATCCATGTGATGAAGAATGTTGCTGTTGCGCTTGAATTAATTCATATGGCATCACTTGTCCATGATGATGTGATCGACGATGCTGATCTTCGCCGTGGCCAGCCTACCGTGAAATCCAAATGGGATAACAAAATTGCCATGTATACCGGTGACTTTGTTTTTGCTCTAGCGATTGAATTGATGACTAATATCGAAAATCCCGAAGCCCATAAAATTTTAGCCAATACGATTGTTGAAGTGTCAGTAGGTGAAATTCAACAAATTAAAGATAAATATCGCTTTAATCAAAATCTGCGAGATTATCTCCGCAGAATTAAGAGGAAAACTGCCCTGTTAATTGCAGTTAGCTGCCAATTGGGAGCTATAGCTGCAGAGGTTGAAGAATCCATCCATAAAAAACTTTATCGGTTCGGGTATTACGTCGGAATGTCTTATCAAATAATTGATGATATTTTAGACTTTACCTCAACTGAGAAGGAACTTGGGAAACCTGCTGGCGGAGACCTAGTGCAGGGGAATGTTACTGCCCCAGCTCTTTACGCAATGGAAAATGATGAAATCCGTAATGAAATAGAAAAGGTCAATGAGGAAATGGATGCTCATGAAATAACAAAGATTATTTCGTTAATTAAGCAATCAGGAGCAATCGAAAAATCATTCGCACTAAGCGAACTTTACTTACAAAAAGCTTTAGCAGAATTAGAGGGGATACCTGCGAATAAAGCAAAAAAAACCCTAAACGATATTGCAAAGGTTATTGGGAAACGAAAATTCTAAACAACTTGTTAAATTTTCAAAAAAGTGATAATATTTTTCATGGATTGTTTCTTAAATACAATCAATATACATAATAATTAATTTTTAGGAGTGGAATTCATGGAAAAAACATTTTTAATGGTAAAGCCCGATGGTGTACAGCGTAACCTAATTGGAGAAATCGTCGCACGTTTTGAAAGAAAGGGCTTTCAATTAGTTGGAGCAAAGTTAATGAGCATTCCCAATGAACTAGCTGAAGAACATTATGGTGAGCACAAGGAGCGTCCTTTCTTCGGTGAATTAGTAGATTTCATCACTTCTGGTCCTGTTTTTGCAATGGTCTGGCAAGGTGAAAATGTCATCGCTACTGCCCGCCAAATGATGGGTGCTACCAATCCAAAAGATGCTGCACCAGGTACTATTCGCGGTGATTTTGGTTTAACTGTTGGTAAAAATGTTATTCATGGCTCAGATTCACCTGCGAGTGCAGAGCGTGAAATTGGCTTATTTTTTAAAGATTCTGGTGTTGTAGAATACAATAAACTAGTTAACGAATGGATATATTAATTAAATAAGAAGAGGCACTTGTATAGCAATTATACAAGTGTCTTTTTATTTCTCTATATTAATTTAATCCTTATTTTCTGAATTGTTATACTATGTTTATTGGGCACTATATGGTATATTGATAAAAAAATTCTTTAATGAGTTGAAGGGGGAAAGAGTATGGGAATGAGATACTTAACAGCAGGAGAATCCCACGGGCCGCAATTAACAACAATATTAGAAGGCCTCCCTGCTGGAATGCCATTATTATTAGAAGATATAAATGAGGAATTATCCAGGCGCCAAAAAGGGTATGGCCGTGGAAGAAGAATGCAAATTGAAAAGGATACAGCCCAAATCGTTTCGGGAGTCCGTCACGGCTACACTCTTGGCTCTCCTATAGCATTAGTAGTTCAAAACAATGACTGGAAGCATTGGACGAAGATTATGGGAGCGGAGCCCCTAGATGAAGGCCAGGAGGATGAAGTTAAACGTAAAGTAACTCGTGCCCGTCCTGGTCATGCGGATTTAAATGGTGCGATTAAATATGGACATAGGGATATGAGAAATGTCCTTGAACGTTCTTCTGCACGCGAGACAACTGTTAGAGTCGCTGCAGGTGCTGTTGCCAAGAAACTTTTATCATTGGTAGGAGTTAAACTAGTTTCGCATGTGGTTGAAATCGGTGGAATAAAAGCTAATGTCAATCGTTCTCTTACTTTTGAGGCCTTAAAGGACATGACAGAAAATTCTCCTGTTCGATGTGCTGACCCTAATGTGGAAAGCGATATGATGGCTGCCATTGATGAAGCGAAGAAAAATGGTGATTCGATTGGCGGGGTCGTAGAAGTGATTGCGCAAGGTATGCCAGCTGGAGTTGGAAGTTACGTGCACTATGATCGTAAATTGGATGGGAAATTAGCCGCTGCCATTATGAGTATAAATGCGTTTAAGGGTGTAGAAATTGGCATTGGTTTTGAGGCCGCTAGCAAACCGGGAAGCGAAGTCCATGATGAGATAGCTTGGGATCAAGAAAAAGGATATTACCGCAAGACCAACAGACTGGGTGGCTTTGAAGGTGGAATGACGACTGGCATGCCAATTGTTGTCAGAGGTGTGATGAAACCAATCCCCACATTATATAAACCACTGATGAGCGTAGATATTGATACTAAGGAGCCATTTGCTGCGAGCGTTGAACGCTCAGACAGTTGTGCTGTACCTGCTGCTGCAGTGGTTGCAGAGAATGCTGTTGCATGGGAACTTGCAAACGCCCTGATTGAACAATTTTACAGCGACCGCTTTGATGCTTTTGCTACTGAAATAAAAAGGCAGAGAGAATATGCGAGGGATTTTTAATGGAAACCATTCAAATCCAAACAGCGTCAAAAAACTATAATGTATTTGTGGGGGAAGGTGTAAGTAAGGAGCTTGGCCCTTTTTTGGAGAATCATTTTGAGGGTCTAACCAGAATATTAATTATTACAGATGAAACAGTTGCTAAGCTGCACCTAGAAAAATTATTGTTTGAGCTTAAATCGTTTGATCCCGTAATTTTTACTGCCCCTAGTGGCGAAAAGGCAAAAACCTTTGAAGTTTATTATTCTGCGCTTTCAACTGCTCTTGAAAACCGACTTGACCGCAAATCTGTTATACTTTCATTTGGCGGCGGTGCAGTAGGAGATTTGTCAGGATTTGTTGCCGCCTCTTTTATGAGAGGTATACCTTTTATTCAAGTCCCAACAACCATATTAGCCCATGATAGTGCTGTTGGCGGAAAGGTAGCGATCAATCATCCACTCGGGAAAAATATGATAGGAGCCTTTCATCAGCCAGAAGCCGTCTTTTATGATTTAGAATTTTTAAAAACACTTCCTGCTCATGAAATTCGTTCGGGATTTGCAGAGGTTATTAAACATGCACTTATTGATGATTCCGATTTTTTTGATTGGCTGAAAGAAAATGTGGAAGACCTTCAAACCTTATCTATGGAGTTGTTATCGGAATCCCTAATAAAAGGGATAAAGGTAAAAGGTAAAATCGTTAGTCAGGATGAAAAAGAAACTGGAATTCGGGCTTACTTGAATTTAGGTCATACGTTAGGTCATGCTATTGAATCAGAAATGGGTTATGGGAATTTTACTCATGGGGAAGCAGTAATGGTAGGGATGATTTTTACATTAAAGGTAAGTAAAAAATTACTAGGGCTTTCATTCGATTTAGAAGAATTCACCAACTGGATTGAAGGACTTGGGTATGAATCGAAAATACCTGAAAATCTATCTCATGAAAATTTAATTAATAAAATGAAGCAGGATAAAAAATCTGTTTGGCATTCGATTCGTTTTGTATTACTCGAACAATTGGGTCAGCCAGTCCTAAAGGAAATATCAGAAACAGTTTTATTTGAAGAGTTAAAAAGTTCTTAAAGGGGGGTCTTGTCTTGATAAGAGGGATGAGGGGAGCAATCACAGTTAATCAGAACACAGAGGAAGCAATTATTACTGCCACAGAAGAACTGCTGGAGAAGATAATTGAGGAAAACCATATCCAACCTGAATTAGTTGCATCTGTTTTCATTTCAACAACAGAGGATATTAATGCGGTATTCCCGGCAAAGGCATTGCGTAAATTTGAGGGGTGGACTTACGTTCCTGTCATGTGTATGCAGGAAATGCCTGTTCCAAATTCCTTGAAAATGTGTGTTAGAATCATGATGCATGTAAATACAACACAATCTCAAGAAGATATTAACCATGTATACTTAAAAGGGGCTAAAGTCCTTAGACCCGACCTAAGCAATAGTTTAGCGTAATGGGAGGATCTTTTTGAAAGATAGAATACGTCTACAAGAATGGAGTGTATAAATATGAGATGGAAAGAGCAGTTATTAACACTGACTCCCTATCAACCAGGAAAATCAATAGAGGCAGTAAAGAAGCTATATAAACTCGACCAAATTGTAAAGCTAGCATCAAATGAAAATCCTTTTGGATGTTCAGAACAGGTGTTGACCGCTCTTCAATCGAATCAAACAAGTTTAGCGATTTACCCTGATGGGTACGCTACAAATTTAAGAGAGACACTTGCTTCATTTTTACAGGTTGACGAGGATGAATTAATATTCGGTAATGGTTCAGATAATCTTATCCAAATAATTTCTAGGGCACTTTTACATCCGAACGCCAATTCAATTATGGCGACACCTACCTTTTCACAATATAAGCATAATGCTGTTATTGAAGGGGCAGTTAGTAAGGAAGTGCCGCTACTAAACGGAGAACATGATTTAGAGGCAATGCTTGCAGCTATTGATGAACAGACCAATGTTATTTGGCTATGCAGCCCTAATAACCCTACCGGTACATATATACCAGAAAATAAATTAATCGCTTTTCTAGAAAAGGTTCCATCAGATATTCTGGTTGTATTGGATGAAGCCTATTTTGAATATGTTGTTGCTGATGATTACTATGATTCCGTTAACCTAGCTCGTAAGTATGAAAATTTAATTGTCCTAAGAACTTTTTCTAAAATATATGGACTTGCTGCCTTGAGAATTGGATATGGGGTTGCCAATCGCTCGATTATAAAAGCGCTTGAACCTGCAAGGGAGCCGTTTAATGTTAATTCTTTAGGTCAATTAGCAGCATCTACAGCAATCAAGGACCAGGAATTTATAAAAGTCTGCAAAGGAAAAAATAGGCAGGGGCTTGAACAGTTTTATCAATTCTGTGGTGAGAATGAACTTGATTTTTATCCATCACAAACTAACTTTATTTTAATTGATTGTAAAATGGATGGGGATCAGGTTTTCCAACATTTATTGGAGAGAGGATATATCGTCCGTTCCGGAAAAGCTCTTGGTTTTCCAACCGCTGTAAGAATTACAGTAGGCTCCTATGAACAAAATGTCGGTGTCCTAAAAGCACTTGGAGAATCCTTAGCTATTAGTAAAACAGAGTAGTGCTTTGTTGTTTAGGGGGAGTTATCATTGAAAGGCCGTGTATTTGTAATTGGCTTAGGATTAATTGGCGGTTCTCTAGCCCTTTGTATAAAAAAGGAGCATAAGGATGTAACTATTGTTGGATTTGATATTAATAGTGAACAAGCAAGGCTTGCAAAAATGCTTGGGGTCATTGATGAAATAGCTGAAGATATTTACAGTGGTGCAATTGACGCTAATTTAATTATTATTTCTGCACCTGTAAATGAAACAGAGGAAATTATTCAGTTCCTTGCGGGCCTCCCTCTCCATCCAGAGGTAATCGTGACAGATACAGGTAGTACAAAAAGCAAGATTGTCGGAAGTGCCAAGAGCCTAAAGGACCGAGGAATCACCTTTATTGGCGGGCATCCAATGGCGGGCTCCCATAAAAGTGGTGTATCTGCTGCCAAAGAAATATTATTTGAAAATGCCTTTTACCTGTTAACACCGCAAGAACATGTAGAAAATAAAAAGGTAGAATTATTAAAAGTATGGTTATATGGCACCAATGCCAAGTTTTTAACTATTACTCCAGAAAACCATGATTATCTCACAGGAATTGTCAGTCATTTTCCCCATATCATTGCTGCCTCTATTGTTCGCCAAACTGAAAAACTAGCAGAAGCAGAAAGTCTTATTCCACGACTAGCAGCTGGCGGATTTAGGGATATAACTAGGATTGCTTCGAGCAGCCCAAAGATGTGGAAGGATATTCTCCTGCACAACCGTGAAATCTTAATTGAATTACTCGATCAATGGCAAGAAGAAATGAATGGGGTTAAAACATTACTTGAAAATGAAAATAGTTCTGCAATTTACGACTATTTTCAGCAAGCAAAACAATTTCGTGATGGCTTGCCACTGAAAGAAAAAGGTGCGATTCCGGCATTTTATGATTTATTTGTCGATGTTCCAGATTACCCGGGTGTGATTTCGGAAATTACTGGCTATTTAGCAAAGGAAGAAATTAGCATTACAAATATTCGGATTCTAGAAACACGAGAAGATATTAATGGAGTCTTAGTGATTAGTTTTCAAACCGAAGAGGATCGGCAAAATGCTGAACGCTGTATTGGCAGTTATTCCAACTATGCAACATCTATTGGTTCCTAAAATGATATGAATAAAAGGTGATTTTTCATGACGTCATTAAAACTTAAAACTAACATAAATGGTTTAAATGGTAAGATAACAATTCCAGGGGATAAATCGATTTCGCATAGATCTGTTATGTTTGGTTCGATCGCATATGGTGAAACCAAGGTAACTAATTTCTTGCCTGGAGAAGATTGCTTAAGTACAATTTCATGCTTTCGAAAACTCGGAGTTACTATTGAGGAATCTGATAATCAACTTCGCATTATTGGAAAAGGTTTTGAGGGATTAACTGAGCCGACTGAAGTACTGGATGTTGGTAATTCAGGAACAACGATCCGTTTATTAATGGGTATTTTGGCAGGAAGACCATTTTTCTCATCTCTTGTGGGCGATGAGTCAATTGGAAAAAGGCCAATGACCAGGGTTACGAACCCATTATCAGAAATAGGTGCAAGAATAGATGGGCGAAAAGAGGGTTCCTTCACTCCGATTTCCATCCGTGGTGGTGGGCTAAAACCTGTGCAATACCAGCTCCCAGTTGCTAGTGCACAGGTAAAATCTGCTCTTATCCTTGCGGGACTGCAAGCAGAAGGACAAAGTATTATTATCGAGCCAGAGGAAACTCGCGACCATACTGAAAGAATGATCAAAAAATTTGGTGGGGAAATCCATAAGGATAACCAAAAGATTATGGTTAAGGGTGGTCAAAAGCTGACAGGAACGGCGATTCATGTACCTGGGGATATATCGTCTGCAGCGTTCTTTCTTGTCGCTGGTGCTGTTACTCCTGACAGTGAAATTGTTCTGAAAAATGTTGGCCTAAACCCTACCAGAACGGGCATTATCGAGGTAATGAAAAAGATGGGCGCAGACTTAGAGATTGTTCAAAATGAGGAAACCTCTTTTGAACCATTTGGTGACCTCATTATAAAGACATCCAGTCTCAAAGGTACAGTCATTGAAGGTGACTTAATTCCAAAATTAATTGATGAAATACCAATTATTGCCCTTTTAGCAACACAAGCTGAAGGGACGACGATTATTAAAGATGCTGAGGAATTAAAAGTTAAGGAAACAAATCGAATAGATACAGTGGTTAATGAGTTGAAAAAATTAGGTGCTAAAATCGAAGCGACTGAAGATGGAATGATTATTTACGGGAAATCCGTATTAAGCGGTGGAACGGTTTCAAGTCATGGCGACCATCGGATTGGGATGATGCTGGCAATAGCCGCACTCCTATGTGAAAATGAAGCAGAACTAGTGAATCCCGAAGCAATTTCAGTTTCTTATCCTAACTTCTTTGCTCATTTAAACAGTCTCATTAAGTAAAGCTGCGTTTTAATGCAGCTTTTTTTTTATTTTAAGGCTGTGTTAATGGTCATTCTTGATTTTATAGCCAAGTTGATTGGAGCGGAAATCAACAGCTAAGATTAACACAGCCTATTTTTAAATGAATTTGATTTTGTTAGAATGTCATAGTTTATTGATTATGCGCATAGCTTGTCATAAGGAAATAAAGTGAAAGCTTGCAAAGAAAAGAATAGGGTGGTGGACGATGTATATCATTGAAAATGCCAATCTCCTTAAAGACAAGCAGTTGAAAACATGTTCGCTATTAATTAGTAAAAATCGCATAGCTAAAATTGATTCGCATTTTAGTCATTATAGACTGATAAAAATGAATGCTGGTCCATTTATCATGACCCCGTCATATGTCCTTTTTAATTCAAATATCCCACAAATTAAATCCTTTCAAGAATTAAAAAGGTGTCTGATTAAGGAATTTATGTTGAAAGGATGCACCACCTTATTTACCTATGTAAATGTTTCCTATGAAAATGAATTAACCACTAAAATTACCGAACTAAAAACGGCTCTATTAAGTAGTCCTATTGACTATTTAATAGGGGTAAGAGTACCGATTCGATTGTTAACACAATCGTTTATTAGGAAATGTAAGAAGGAAAAAATACCAGCAATTTTTGTTGACCTGCAAAACTTTGATGAATTAGAAAAAATACCTTGGGGCTGGATTAAAGAAGCCATGTTTCCGTTCAACAGTCCTTTAATTCCAATAATTTCTTCCGTCCAGAAGAAGGAAGTTAAGACAGTTTTGTCGAAATGGAAAGGTATCATGAAAAGAGAAAATATCCCTGCACTATACGAAGAAATAGAAGAAAATTACCCATTGACTATTACTGTATTAAATAAAATCGGTTTATACCCTCAAAAAGCTAGTTTAATGAGTGGTACTGAGGTAAGTTATAATCTATACACAAAAATAAATGAGATCAAGAATATTGATGAAGTGAATTTATTTCATTATCATGGTGATAGACTCGTAGTGACTGTTCACAAGGGAACGGTTCAACGTGCAGGTGATAAAGTGATATTTAAACCTGGTAATGGAGAACATGTTAGGGTGCAAACCCCATCTTATTTTTCTCTGTCAATCTAGGAGAACGAGAGGTAAGTGTCAATGGAAAGAGTAAATAAAATTATTAACATGTTAGAAAACGGCCAACATAATGATGCTTTAAATGAATATAATGTTGTATTAAAAAGTGGAATGCCAGATGAGAAATTCCTTCTAGGAGAAGAAATGTATCAATATGGTTTCCTTGATGAGGCAAAGGCATTAGTTGAAAATTTGTTAGAGATATTCCCTGAGGAAGGTGAGCTCCTTGTTCTGCTAGGTGAAATATTAGTCGAGGCTGGGGAAGATGAAGAAGCGATACTTGTCCTTGAAAAGATATCAGAACATGATGCAAATTTTGGACAATCATTACTCTTGTTAGCCGATCTTTATCAAGTTCAGGGTTTATATGAAGTTTGTGAACGAAAGCTTCTAAAGGCAAAGGAGATATTGCCTGATGAAGTTATCATAGATTTTGCATTAGGTGAACTTTACAGTGAACAAGGTGAAATATCAAAGGCAATGGATGCGTATGAAAAGGTTTTAAAAGAAGTAAATGAAATAGCTGGAGTGAATATTGACCAACGGATTGCAGACCTTTTAAGTGCATCTGGAATGTTTGAGGAATCCCTGGTTTATTACGAGAAGGCAATTAATGAAAAATTAGAGATTAACACGTTATTCGGATACGCTTTTACAGCCCTTCAGGCTGGATATAATCGAACTGCAATAGAAAAATTCATTGAATTAAAAGCGCTAGATCCTGAATATCATTCACTTTATTTACATCTTGCGTTAGCTTATGAACGGGAGGAAGAGCTTGAGAATAGTTTACTCACGATTCAAGAAGGCATAAAACAAGATGAATTTAATAAAGAGTTATTTTTCTTTGGTGGGAAAATTGCCATCAAGTTAGGAAAAGTGGAGGAAGGAGAAAAATATTTTCGTGAGGCACTTGCCCTTGATCCAGGATTTACAGAAGCTGCACTAACATTAAATAAGCTCTTTTTCCTCCAAGAAAGATATGAGGATGTCATTGAGTTAATTGCTCAACTTGACATTAAGGAAGATGAAGAACCCCAGCTCTTATGGGATTCTGCACTTAGCTTTCATAAGTTAGAAAAATTTTCTTACGCATTAGACAAATATGAAAGTGCATATACTTTTTTTAAGAAAAATGAAACATTTTTACATGATTACGGTTATTTTTTAATTGAAGAAGGAAAAACCGACCGCGCTGCCGAAATTTTTAAACAACTGCTTAATGAAGATCCAACAAACGTCGAGTATTTGGATTTACTTGAACGTCTTACAGGGTTGAAAGATTAAAATAGCTGATTCTGCAGAGGAGGGAAACTATCATGGCAACCCCTGTTTCTGTCAACGAGAAGAAGGACTTTATTCGCTGGTTTCTAAATCATTATCAATTAAAAAGAAGAGAATGTGTATGGATCCTCAACTATCTTATGAGCCACGATCAACTGATGGAAAAGGTTCATTTCGTTGAGCAAGCACAGTATTGTCCGAGAGGTTTGATTATGTCTACACATTGTGTGGATAAAGTTCCGTTTCGATTCTATAAAGAAAATGTGATGACGACGGACGCAGAAAAATCCTTTCACGATATTCGTTTAAATCGAGACGAGGATATTTTTATCCAATTAAACTTTCATGCTGCCAATCAGGCACACCAGTATGCTGCTGTTCTAGAAGAAAATTTATACGTTCCTAAACATTTGCAAGTAAATGAAAAGGATGGAATCGTTGCAGAACAATTACTGCAGCACAGTATCGAACACTTTCAACGTGAGAAAATTCTTCAATTGATTGACGAGGCACTAGATAAACACGATCGCAAAGCTTTCCTAAGCTTAACGCAAAAATTAAATAATCTGACAATGACTGAACAAAAAGGAAGTTTGCGATAAGCAGCTTCCTTTTGTTTGTTTTTTTCTTTCATAAGAATTTTACTAAATATTCCTCTTTATCTTTTATTGTTAATGTGGAAAATGATATTATATTAATAGTGAAATTAAAGGTTGGTGCAAAGATATGAAGTGGATACCTCAAGATATTGAGACGTATTTGAATGCCAAAGAGTATGTGGACACAGCTGTTGTTCCGTTATTTTCAGTTTCCATAGGGGGGGAGATAAAGCAGTCAGCGGCATCAGCAGAGTTTATCACTTTATTAACAGGCTATTTAGAAAGGCAATTTACGGGAAGATTAATATTAATCCCGCCATTTACATATCTAAATTCCAAAAATGGTGAAAGTACCTTAAGTGATTTGAAGGATTGGGAGGCTAGCCTAGCAAAGGGGGAGTTTAAACATATTTTTTACATAACATCAGAAATAGAGTGGAGAGCACGGGAAAAAGAACTACATGGCACGGTAATTTGGCTTCCTTCAATCCCGCTTGAGCATATGAATGATTCGCAAAAAATAGGAGTTATTGATAGTCAAGTTAAGCAGCTCTTAGTTCTCTTTACGCAAAAATGGCATGAAAATCAGTAAAACCAACGATAATATATGTTTTTAAAATAGTATGATATTGACCTAACATGAAGATTGATATATCATTGTTATGTCCTAGTTTTATATGTGTTAAATTATTGTCCGATGGACTTAACTTCGTGAATAGAGGGGGGGATATAAGCATGAGTAAGCAACGCGTTTCAAGACGTCAATTTTTAAGTTACACCCTAACAGGGGTAGGCGGCTTCATGGCGGCTGGTATGCTAATGCCAATGGTAAGATTTGCAGTTGATCCTGTTTTAAAGGCTGAAGAAGGCGGCGATTTTGTTGCTACAAAGCAAAAGGTATCTGATTTAACAAAAGATCCAGTTAAAGTTGACTTTACCTTTAAACAAAAGGATGCCTGGTATGAGTCAGAAGTAACGAATATTGCCTGGGTTTATAAGGATGATGCGGGGAAAATTGTAGCCCTTTCGCCTACTTGTAAACATTTGGGTTGTACTGTTAACTGGAATACTGACAAGGAACATCCAGGTCAATTCTTCTGTCCGTGCCATTATGGCCGCTACGAGAAAAACGGTAAAAACATTCCAGGAACACCGCCATTAGCACCACTTGATGTATATCCATTCAAGGAAAAAGATGGTTATCTTTATCTCGGTAAAGCTCAACCACGGAAGGAGGCGTAACTATGTTAAACAAAATTTACGACTGGGTAGATGAACGTTTAGATATTACGCCTTTGTGGCGCGATATCGCAGACCATGAAGTACCTGAGCATGTTAATCCAGCGCATCACTTTTCAGCGTTTGTATATTGCTTTGGAGGTCTTACTTTCTTCGTAACCGTAATTCAAATTCTTTCTGGTATGTTTCTAACCATGTACTATGTACCAGATATTAAAAACGCATGGGAATCTGTTTATTATCTTCAAAATGAAGTTGCTTTTGGACAAATTGTACGTGGAATGCATCACTGGGGTGCAAGTTTAGTACTTGTAATGATGTTTTTACATACTCTACGCGTCTTTTTCCAAGGTGCCTATAAAAAACCTCGTGAATTGAACTGGGTTGTCGGGGTACTTATTTTCTTCGTCATGCTTGGCTTAGGTTTTACAGGGTACCTATTACCTTGGGATATGAAAGCGTTATTCGCTACTAAAGTAGGTCTGCAGATTGCCGAAGCGACACCATTCATCGGTACTCAAGTTAAGGTTTTACTTGCTGGTCATGAACACATTGTTGGTGCTCAAACATTAACCCGCTTCTTTGCAATTCATGTATTCTTCCTGCCTGGTGCATTGCTTGGACTAATGGGAGCTCACTTCTTAATGATTCGTAAACAAGGTATTTCCGGACCACTATAAAACGGTTTTATTTTAATCGCAGTTTATTTCTATTAACTACGGAAAAAGGAGGGGGATTGCTCGATGCATCGCGGTAAAGGTTTAAAGTTCGTTGGTGATTCACGTGTTTTAGCACCATCTGAACGAAAAAAAATGATTCCGAAAGATTACTCTGAATACCCTGGTAAAACAGAGGCGTTTTGGCCTAACTTCCTTTTGAAAGAATGGATGGTAGGAGCAGTATTTCTTATCGGCTTTTTATGTTTAACAGTTGCCCATCCGGCTCCGCTTGAAAGGATAGCGGACCCAACTGATACTGGGTACATTCCATTACCTGACTGGTATTTCTTGTTCTTGTATCAATTATTGAAATATACATTTGCATCTGGTCCATACACTGTAATCGGAGCAATGATTATACCAGGACTTGCTTTTGGAGGGTTATTATTAGCTCCGTTCCTCGATTCTGGTCCGGAACGACGTCCAATGAAGCGTCCGATTGCAACTGCAGCTATGCTATTGGCACTAGCTGCCACCGTATATTTAACTTGGCAATCTGTTGCGACACATGATTGGGCAGCTGCTGAACGCCAAGGTAAAATTGTTGCAAAAGTAGATATTGATAAATCTAGTGCCGGCTATAAAATAGCTAGTGCCAATACATGTATTACCTGTCATGGTGAAAACCTTTCAGGCGGTGCTGGTGCACCCGCACTAGTCGGTACAGGCTTAAAACCAGAAGAAATTGCAAAGATTGCCAAAGAAGGTAAAGGCGGTAAAATGCCAGCCGGAATCTTCAAAGGGACTGACGAAGAACTTAAAACGCTTTCTGAATTTATCTCTGGCCTTGGTAAGTAATAATCGAATGATAAAAAGCTGACGAAAGATCGTCAGCTTTTTTCTTCATGATAAAATAACAAACATAAAAGGAGAGTTTTTGTGCGTTGGATCTATCCTCTCTTGGCAAATCGATCGATTATGAAGCTGTTATTGATTGTTAATATTGCCGGAACAATCTATGGGTACTACTGGTATGGGTGGCAGCTAAAGGAGACACCTGCAATTTTTCTCCTGTTTGTTCCTGACAGCCCGACGGCTAGTTTATTTTTTGTTTTTGTTCTAGTTGCATTTCTATTGCGGAAAAATTGGCCCTTAATAGAGGCGCTAGCAATTGTCACTCTCTTTAAATATGGAATTTGGGCAGTAGTAATGAATATCCTTGTCTATTTTGTTCAAGGGGAACTAGATGCGGTTGGCTATATGTTAATCATGTCCCATTTCGCAATGGCTGTTCAAGGTATTTTATATGCTCCATTTTACAGATTTAAATGGTGGCATTTAATTCTAACAGCTATTTGGACACTACATAATGATGTTATTGATTATGTTTTTTTCATGTTGCCAAGCTATCATATGCTAGATCGCTATACACCACAAATTGGCTATTTTACTTTCTGGCTTTCGATTCTTTCGATTGGACTAGCCTATTATTTTTCAATTCGTCCCAAAAGTTACAAACTTGAAATAAAATAATCCCAGATGGTCTAACCTTGTCCACCCCTACATACATTTTATTAGTAGTGAAAGGGGGGACAAGGATTGAGAAACAAATGGTTTTTTTTCTTTGCAATTATCATGATGCTTACTCCCATAACTGTAAATGCAGAACAACAATCGCCAATGGAGAAGCTTGATGATATATCAGATGAAGCTCTCCAAATGGTGAAGTTTCATAGATATGAAGATGCTAAAAGAATGCTTGATTATTTTTCGGATCAATTCACAAGCATTACCGGTAATGAACCGTCGCTAACAATGGATGAAGTAAGAATAATTAATACCTCCCATGATGAAGCAGTGGAAGCAGCAGTTAGTTCCAACATGAAATATGAGGAACGAATAAATAAATTAGTCAAATTTCGTCTTGTCATTGATGCCATTGCAACAAGTCACCAACCATTATGGATTGAAATGGAAGATCAAATAATGACAGCTTTTCATCAAGCAAAAGATGCTGCAATTAAGGGTGATTCAGGGCACTTTCATTCAAACTTTAATTCCTTTTTATCCTTGTATAACGTGATCTATCCGAGTATGAAAATTGATGTGTCTGTAGAAAATGTTCAAAGACTAGACGCACGGATCGATTTTATTAATGAATACCGTTCCCAAGTGGTTAATGATTCTAAAAGCCAACAGGAGTTGGAAAAACTTGATACGGACTTAGTTAATCTCTTTTCTAACATGGAAGAGGATGAGGCAGATCCAAACATTTGGTGGGTTATTATTTCGACAGGAAGCATTATTATCATGACATTATCCTATGTTGGCTGGAGAAAGTATCAAGGTGACAAGAATATGAAAAAAGACCGTTCGAGAGACTTAAAGGATTGATCTAAAAGTTAAAAAAAGCAATGTCCAAAAGTAATATGGTACCTATAGAT